>DATDUS010000160.1:0-2145 GCA_035290285.1 Patescibacteria group bacterium | reverse complement strand
TAAACGAAGAATCTTTGGAAGTAGCGATCCAACGACATCTCCCATTTCCGTACTCAGAAGTAATTGTAGACACCAATAAAGATGGAAATATATGTACTTTTGCTGCTATAAAAACTGAAGTTGCTTCTTCCTATGTCGAGGCGCTCTGTCCGCTTGGTTTTCGTATTCGCGCTCTGGAAATTGAATCACAAGCCATTGCACGATTATTTATAGGAGAGCAACACAAAAACCAAACAATCATTATTGGAGACATTGGACATAATCATACAACTTTTTTGGTAGTACAACAAAATCATATTGATTTTACCCATACATCAAAACTCATTTCAGGAAAAATGCTCACTGAATATATTCAAACACAATTCAAAATTGATTCGATACAAGCAGAGCGCATTAAAATTGAACAACAACAACATCCTGCAGTACAAAGTATCATTCATGCCTATACAACCGCACTGGCAAATGAACTTCGGCGGGTTATTGATTTTCATCAAGAACATTGTATGAGGACACAAGGAACGCAATACAGTATTTATTTTATCGGTGGCGGATCACAAATCACTCATTTAACACAATCGTTACAGCAGCAAATACATCATCCAATACAAACCGCTACTCTCTCTCAACATTTATCTATTCCAAAACAACTCGCCAATCAATTTCTTTCGTATAGCACGGCGATTGGTCTTTCTATAAGAGATTTTCAACCTTTATAATAGTATATGATGAATCAGTTTAATCTTTTACCACAGCAATATAAACGATCAATGCGTCGTTGGATCCTTTTTCAGCATCTTCGTAACGGATTAATACTATTCAATATTGCTCTTTTACTTATCAGCAGTGTGCAATTGGTTATTGCTCTCTCTTTGCAAACAATTATTACAAAAACATCAATTCTTTCCTCTTCTTCAATGGAAGATCCAGACGTTGCTGCATTGACCGCAGATATTCAGGTAGCAAATAAAGCCATTCAACAGATCACATCCATTCAATCCGAGCACCCAAATTATCTTGCATTGATCAAAAGCATTCTTACTCTTCCTTCTGGGATTTCTATACAGCATGTTTCTATCACGTATAATTCAGAAGAAATAACACTCTCTGGCATAGCAAAAAATCGATCAACTCTTCAAGAACTGCAACAATATATTGAGAATGATACTCGTTTCATCCTATCTTCGTTTCCCTATGAAGCATTCATACAATCAGAAAATATTCCATTTACTATCGCTATGCAATTTGCAAAGGATCAATTTAATATCTACAAATAACATATGAATCCCCCTGCCTCTCTGAGCAAAACAGCTGCTTCATTCTCTTATCAGCCGAAAGATATTATTCTTCATATACTCGCGTGTGGCGTTATTATTGGAGCAATCATTCTTCCTCTTCGAACATATACTGTTGCCTTGAGCGAAAAATTATTAGCTGAAGAAAAACAATTAAATGCTCAACAGCAGCTCGTGATGAATCAACAAAAAATGCGTGAAGAGCTTTCTATTATTCAAAATGAATTATCATTTAGTTCTATTGTGCTCTCAGAAAAAGAAATTGTATCATTTGTAGAAAAAATGGAATCTCTGGCAATAGCAACTGAGGTAAAACAACAAATTCAACTTCATAATGAAAACCGAACAGTACAAGGAGATATTGTGCGCATTCCGGCAAGTATTGTCATTACCGGATCACTTGATCATTTGATAAAATATATCAGTGCAATAGAGCAACAAGATGTATACATTAATCCTCAAAATATTTCCATTGATCACAAGCCACTTGAAAAAGAACAAAGTCTTGAAATGGTGGTTTATACCTACTGGAAAACAGAATAACATATCAATACGTATGACTATTTCACCATCTCTGTTCATAAAATTAGAAAGAGCCCTCTATGTGTACCCACCTATTATTTTTCGAGTACTGATTATTACATTTCTGCTCGGATTTATTCTGTTAATCTATTTTACGGTTTATCGCACCATCACCCAACATACTTTTCCAGGAAATGATGATACAGGAAATACTCAATCTGCTCAACATATCAATATGCATGAATTTCAACGCATACGAGATATGCATCGTAAAAAAATATCAACCGCAATTTCTGCAAG
The DNA here is from genome assembly GCA_035290285.1 of Patescibacteria group bacterium. Classification (GTDB taxonomy): domain Bacteria; phylum Patescibacteriota; class Patescibacteriia; order UBA9570; family XYC2-FULL-38-9; genus DATDUS01. Next base: position 31 of record DATDUS010000160.1, on the reverse strand, counting down.
CGAAGAAACCATTCATAATCCCTTTTTTTCA
>DATDUS010000159.1:0-2419 GCA_035290285.1 Patescibacteria group bacterium | reverse complement strand
AAAGTATTTTTGAGCGATTGACCCGTGAAAAAATCTACTTTTTTTGTTACTATATACATGATGAAAAAAATATGTATTATTGGGGGTGGTGCAGCAGGCATGATGGCTGCAGCCACTATTTGCCAACAACAAACAAAAGCCGAAGTGACCATTATTGAAAAGAATGCGCTCCTTGGAAGAAAAGTAATTATTTCTGGTGGTGGAAGATGCAATGTGACAACCGGCATGCAAGATATTCGACAAGTGTTGACGCACTATCCGCGTGGTAATACATTTCTTGCGACTGCAATGCGCAGATTTCCACCCAATGCCGTCATACACTGGTTTGAATCACATGGCGTGCCATTAAAAACAGAAAAAGATTTACGTGTGTTCCCACAATCAAATAATGGAAAAGATATTGTTACAGTGTTTGAACAACTGTATAAAAAATCTCGCGTCACAGTACGACTTCAGACAACAGTTGAATCGATTAAAAAAGAACAAAGGGTGTTCCATATTATCCTGAAAGATGGTTCCTTTTTAAAAGCAGAGGCAGTCATTCTTGCGACCGGTGGAACAGCTTACCGAAATACCGGTTCTACTGGCGACGGATATGCGTTTGCAAAAACTCTTGGGCATACTCTTACTCCCATTGCCCCAAGCCTGAATGCATTAACGCTTGCTGAACACTGGCCAAAAAAACTTGCAGGACTTTCCTTGCCACATATTGCGCTTCAAACTAAACGCGCAAAAACAATACTGTGGAAAGGCGCAATGATATTTACTCATACAGGAATCAGCGGACCTGCTGTTTTTGCTTTTTCTTCTCTTATTGCATTTGAAAAATTCGATCATCAAAATCCTCTTCCGATATTTATTGATTTTCTTCCTGAAACACCATTTGCACAAATAGAATATATAGTACGCCAAGAAACACAACTGCATCCTGCAATTTTTTTTAAAAACACTATACATCGTTTTCTTCCCACCACCCTGTGTGAAGTGCTCTGTCAAGAATTACAGATTGATCTCAAAAAAAGAAATGCAGAAGTCAGTAAAAAAGAACTACACTATGCTATCCAATGGATAAAGCGATGCTCTTTGCATATTGTCGCTCGCAGTAATGGCACTGAATTTATCACGGCCGGTGGCGTAAATCTGAAAGAAATTAACCCAAAAACTATGGAATCGCGCCTCTGCCCTGGATTATTTTTTGCCGGAGAAATTTTAAATATCGACGGCTTTACTGGTGGATTTAACCTGCAAGCTGCTTGGGCAACTGGAAAATTGGCCGGTGAATCTGCTTGTCAATAACTGAGAGGCTGCTTAAACAACCTCTTACTCTTTTTTTGAAATACATTCTGAACTCATAATGGGGCATTCACTACCTTCTCCATAACACGTATCTCCTGAACTATATCCAATGATCTTGCTTTCAAACTCATATCCCTCTGGGCACGTACACCCAATGGGGTTTGCTCCTTTTTTTCCTAACAATTTCATACCGAGTGGACACACCGTTCCCATAGACTCCGTATACTCCACTGGCTCACCGGAAAGATCTGCCGTATTTGTGTTTGCTGTATTGGTTGTTGATGTATTCACATTTTCGGCTGGAGGAATAGGCTTCCGTTGTTCCATAATCACCATGGCCACAACAATAATAATCACGAGGATAATAATGCTATCAATAATAATGAATTTCTTTTTCATACATGATTATTTTGCTGTAATGTGCATCGTTGATAAAAACGCATTCAATAATTGTGTAAATACAACGATATCCGTTTCAGGACCTACTAAAGATACAACAATCATCCGCTTTGTTCCGTCTCCAAGTGGAATATAGACAGTTCCCAATGACCCATCATTTAAAGCAAAATAATCTATTATCGTTGGAAAACCATCCACCAATGTCTTTTCAATTGTTCCCGCCTTTCCAAAATAATCATGATCGTTCTGTTTTATCCATTTTTCTAATGACTTGTCAACTGGCTCTTCCAAAACCGTACCTTCAAATTTGTACCCTGGAATAGGGTCTCCATACGCATCTTGCGGTTTTGAAATATAATCAGCAATTTGAATCATCTCAGAAAGTGGGGTAGTTCCTTCCCAAATATTCCAATCAGAAGGATAAGAAAAACGAATAGGAATTTTTCGACTCTTAAATTCTTGCCACGTAGTAGTATTCAGTATTGTACTCTCTTCCGTCGGTTGTACAACGGAGTCTTCTGGCACAATGGCAGGATTTTGGTCACTTGGTGTTTCTGTCATCTCAAAGTGTGTCTCCGATATATCTGTGTCATTGGAAACAGTAAAGGTATCTGCGGTGTTGGTTTGGCGTATAAGTGAACTCACTGAAATTTGTGCTCGCTGCAAAATCAATGCAATCACAAAGAACGTTATGATGACAATAAATACTAACATACTCACAACA
>DATDUS010000158.1:0-2724 GCA_035290285.1 Patescibacteria group bacterium | reverse complement strand
ATTGAAGCAGGTTCATTTGTGATTCTTGCAGCCGCAACCAATAGTCCTGTGTGTGTTACGCAATGTAATCCGTCGCATCTTGAAATTCCGTTAGCGTTGTTACAAAAAATTGGTGTTCAACTTCGTACCACAGCGGATAGTATTGAAATTCAACCAACGCAGAAACCATTAAAGCCAATGAATATTGTTACCCATGAATATCCAGGGTTTCCGACTGATCTTCAAGCACCCATGACTGTGCTATTAACTCAAGCACATGGGCAAAGCCTTATGCGAGAAACTATTTATGAAGGGCGATTATTTTATACAGATATGTTAAATAGCATGGGAGCGAACATTTCTTTATTAGATCCATATAGAGCTCAAATAAATGGTAGAACGCCACTGAGAGGCAAAGAAGTGGTAAGTCCTGATATTCGTGCGGGTATTGCCATGGTCATCGCAGGTCTCATTGCGGAGCGCACAACAACCATTCAGAATATTTATCAAATAGATCGAGGATATGAACACATTGAACAACGACTTCAACACATCGGAGCAAGAATCAAACGAGTTGAAGAATAATAATAAATCAATTGCACCACTAAAACGACCACTACGCGAATCGAGGCGAGCATTTTTTGCAACAGTGGGTTGTTTGATATTTCTTATGGGAATGAGCATTGGATTCATTCTTGGTATCTTAGAAACACCAACGAATAATAGTGCTATTCGACTGATTCAATCCTATGCAGGAAAAACACAAAAAGATACTTCGGATGCAGCACGATTTGATTTGTTTTGGAAGGTATGGGATCGTATCCATAGCCAATATGTGAACCAGCCAGTCAATGATTCAGATTTGGTATACGGAGCTATTGCTGGCATGGTGTCCGGATTAAAAGATCCACACTCTCTCTATTTTAATCCAAAAGAATCACAAGAATTTATGGGAGAAATCAATGGAGATTTTGAAGGAATTGGAGCTGAAATTGGTCTTAAAAATGATCAATTAGTCGTTATTGCACCTCTTGCTGGTTCTCCGGCAGAACAAGCAGGTTTACAATCAGGAGATGTTATTTTGGCGATTGATAATTTAGATACCGCGTTTATGACCCTGAGTTCTGCTGTGCAACATATTCGTGGAGAAAAAGGAACAATTGTCACGTTGCATATTCAACGCACAGGTAAGGACAAACCATTTGATGTCGCTATTCAACGTGATGCTATTCATGTGGAAACTGTTCGTTCGAATATGGTAGAACAACAGGGAAAGCGTGTAGCAGTGATTACGATTTCTCAATTTACAGAAGAAACTCCAACCAAATTTGTTGAAACAGTCAATGCTTTGCTCCTGAAACAGCCAGATGGTTTAGTGATTGATTTACGCAATAATCCGGGTGGATATCTTGTGGCTGCTATTGAGATTGCTTCACAATTTATTGAAGAGGGAACGCCGGTAGTGTATAAAGAGTCAGGAGATGGTTCTGAAGAGCCATTTTATGCTAAAGGGTCATCACCGCTTGCTCATATTCCAACGGTTATAGTCATGAACGAAGGATCAGCTTCTGCATCAGAAATTTTAGGCGGAGCACTTCAGGATACAGAGAAGGCTAGTCTCATTGGTACCACTTCCTTTGGAAAAGGCACGGTACAGGATGTTCAAACATTTGATGATAACTCATCATTAAAATTAACTATTGCACGGTGGCTCACGCCTAAGAAAAATTCTATTGATACCGTTGGTATTCATCCAGATTTTTTTGTCAATAGAACGGCAGAGGATTTTTCCAAGGATCAAGATCCCCAAATGGATGCTGCTCTCTTGTATTTTTCTGATCCAGATGCGTTTCACAAAAAAATTAAACCGTATTCAGCTTCTGATGAAGAATCTCGCAACCCTTAAAAATCTAATTAAATAAATATTTATTAATTAAAAATGATTATGAAAGTGATTATTCTAAAAACAGGCGAAGTGAAAAATGTTGCAGATGGATATGCGCGCAATTATCTCATTCCGCAGGGTTTAGCACAAATTGCAACACCGGAAAAAATTGCTCAAGCAGAAAAAGTTCATGCAGAGCGTCAAAAAGAAACTAGTGCACAAGATGAAACATGGAAACGCATGAGTGAGAGTTTGAGTAACACAACTGTTGTGGTGTCAGCCGAATCTAATGAAGAAGGAACCTTATTTGGCGCTGTATCTCTTGAGGATATTCTTGTAGCAATCAATAAGCAGAAGAATGCAACAATCCAAGCAGAATGGTTGAAAATAGCAGAACCGGTAAAAAAACTGGGCACGTATTCACTGAGTGTTGAATTTCCGAATAAACAAAAAACAGTGTTGATGTTGGATGTACAAAAAAAATAAAAAATGCTTCTACAATAGAAGGGGCGCAAAATTTTACGTCTGCACAAAAAAGACGCCCTACTGGGCGTCTTTTGCGATTATTTTTTTTTCACCACTGAAACAATTTTTACTTTTTTCAGCGTGCCCGTAAAACGAGCAATTTTTCTGGTTGTAAATTTTACTATTCCAGTTATTACAGCATATATTGTATCGTCCTTTCCACAACGTGTTCCATCTCCTGCTCGAAATTGTGTTCCACGTTGGCGAACGATAATATTTCCTGCAACTACCGGTTGACCCGCAAACATTTTTACCCCCAGCATTTTTGGTTGAGAATCTCGGTCATTTTTGGTTGATGCACCTGCTTTTGTATGTGCCATATATTCACTCTGATT
>DATDUS010000157.1:0-2282 GCA_035290285.1 Patescibacteria group bacterium | reverse complement strand
AAAAAGTAACGTATAGCTATCATCTACCTTTTGGAATTATGAATTTTTTTGCCTTTTTCCTTCCTAAAGAATTATTGCGATTATTGTACGGTGAGAAAGCCTATCAATTCACTGATGCTGGCGTCATTCAAAAACAAATTCAGCCAAAAGCAAAGCGTGGTATTATGGATGGTGTTCGCGCACTGTGGATGTTGGTGTTAAAAATTGTTTCCCTGTTTCAACTCCTTGATACGGCGTTATTCAGCAAGTTTGCGTTTAGCTCGACCGAAATTCATATAACATGTAGAAAACAATAAAAACGTATGTATTCATTTTTACAACACATATTTCTCAACATGAATCGGCAAGCTGTTGAGAGAAACACAGCGAACATTGTTCGATTGTTAGAAAGAAATCCAGATGCGGTTATTTTAGACGCGGGTTGTGATGACGGTTCTTTTACTGAGCTTCTTCGTACAGCAACGGGAAGTAACCAGTTGTTTGGTATAGAAATTTTAGAAGATCGAGCACAGCTTGCTGAGCAAAAAGGAATTTGTGTATCAAAATCTGACCTAACGAAACGATTTGATTATCCGGATAATTTCTTTGATGTTGTACATGCCAATCAGGTGATTGAACATTTGTATGATATTGATAACTTTGTTGAAGAGATTGCTCGTGTTTTAAAACCAGGCGGCTATTGTATTATTTCAACTGAAAATTTAGCCAGTTGGCATAATATTGGTGCATTATTCATGGGTAAACAAGCATTTTCAACGCATATTAGTAAGCGTGTAGAAAGTTGTGGTAATCCATTTGGTATTAATCCAGCTCCTTCACACAAACCGCAATCGATGGTGCATGTAAAAATTCTGACGCCATCTTCTTTAAAAGCCATATTTGAATTATATGGATTTGAGCGCTGTAGAGTGTACGGTGCTGGATACTACCCATTCCCAGCTTTTCTTGCGCATGTACTTTCAGATGTGAATCCTGGTCATGCCGCATATATCACGTTAAAAGCGTATAAGAAATCTGCAACTATCACATAATGAATATTGAATATAAAATCATACGAGTAATTATAATCTGTGTAGTTATTTTTTGTATTATTGGTTTAGGTATCATTGTATTTGAATCTTCCGGCGTCGGGAATGAATTAAAATGGTTACTAAAAATAGATAAAGATGCACGTCGTATTTCTGATATTCAGAATATCCAGCAGGCACTCGATGCGTATTATGCCGAAAATAATATATATCCATTTTCTACTATTATGTGTAGCAGTTGGAAATTAGGAGAGGGAACTGAAGGTATGTATATTCCTGATTTAAAAAAATATCTTCCAAACCAGCCACATGATCCTGAAGAACAGCCAAATAGCTGTCCGAATTATTGTTATGAATCGTTACCAAATGGCACAGATTATCGAATACACTATAATTTAAAAGAAAAAAACGAAAAAGAAGCTATAGGATATTACAACTCTGAGTGTAATACGTTTTATACGTATACTGTTTGTGGGAAAGATGCAGCATGTCAAAATTACCAAGAGCGAGCATCGAATAAAAATGCGGATAAGCTTCGGATTACAGATATACAAAAGATTCAAGAGGCGTTAGAAAGGTACTATACAGATAATCATCAGTACCCTATTGCTGCAGCGACATGTAGTAGTTGGACTACAATAGATCGAAAAAAAATAAAAAATTACATTCCTTACTTAGATACGTACATTTCAGAACAGCCACATGATCCTGAAGAACGATTGAATAGTTGCCCGAATTATTGTTATATATCATTGCCAGATGGTTCTGATTATCAATTACAATACAATGTAAAGAATGAAGAGGAAGAAGAAATTATCGGGTATCGTACGGTTGAGTGTAATCGATATGCAACGTATGCCGTGTGTGGAAAGGATGAAAAATGTACGCATTACTTAGAACACGTGAACAAATAAGAAATTCTTTATGGTACAGGTGAAACAAACAAAAATGAAACAATTATGTGCTTTCGTGAATACATATAAAATTGTTCTTATACTGCTGTTTTTGATTTTCCTTATGGTTTCAAAAGTATCTGGTACGGGATTATTTTTTCATACGGATTTTTACTTTCCAATGAATATTAAAGGGAATATATGGAATGAGATATCTGCTTGGGATCCAAATCAATTTGGCATTGAAGCATCAAGTTCATTTTCAATACTCGTACATACGCTGTCTGTTGGGTTCATGCAATATATATTACCAAACTGGGTGATTGGGCGTATATTTGTTATTTTACCTGTGTTCCTCACT
>DATDUS010000156.1:0-3728 GCA_035290285.1 Patescibacteria group bacterium | reverse complement strand
AATGATTTTGATAAATCAACATCCACAACATCGAGTGTCATACCTTGGCTTTTATGAACCGTAATTGCCCACGCAAGCCGCAATGGTAATTGTCGAATCTCTGCTTTGATTTTGCCGCTCTGCTCCATCATCCACGCTTCTAGCTCAACAATAATTCTTTTTCCTTCAACAGTTTTTACCATGGGCTTCCCAAAAGCAAAACTGACCACTGTTCCAAGTGTTCCATTCACAAATCCTGCAGAAAAATTATTTTTCACAAACATAACCTGCGCTCCAACTTTTAATTCTAACACTTCCGGCGCAAGACAGTATTTTTGTAACAGTTGAACATCGTTTTTTTTGCCCACTGTAGTCATTGAAAAAACTTCAGCTTTTTTTGAAATTTTTGCAAGTTCTTTTTTATTTACTGCATCAACATCAATATTGTGTGTATATAAACGCGTTGGAGTAATGTGATCAGGCAATTCTATTTGTGTACGTTTTTGAAGTAACTCCATACTCTTTTCACTTACTTTCCCTTGCCGCACTTCCTGTAATATTTGAAGCAGCGGATCGTTTGATTGCCTATAGACAGTCTCTAAATAACACACCACCATATTTGTTCGTTCCCAGACTTGCGCTTCAAATGCATAATTTGTATCAGTACTATATCGGTTAATAGGCGGCAATTGAAAAAAATCACCCGCAAGTACTACTTGAATGCCACCAAACGGCTGTTCATTTTCGCACACCGTACGTAACACCGTATCCACCATATCTAAACGAAAAGAATGCAACATAGAAATTTCATCAATAATCAATACATCAGTGGTACGAAACCTGCGGTATAGATGCTCTTTTTGTGTGAGTTCATCCAAATCAAATGGTGTGAGGAAATCTTTAATTCCAATACCTGTCCACGAATGAATTGTTGTGCCTCCAAGATGCGTGGCCGCAATGCCGGTTGATGCGGTAATGGCTACTGTTTTTCCCTGCTTTTTCAGCCAATCAATAAATTTCGTCAAAACATATGTTTTTCCGGAACCAGCGGGTCCAGTTAAAAATACATTTCGTCCTTCTTGTAAATATTCTAATGCGCGATCTTGTTGCATGCTTCTTTTTTAGCGAGTCGTCTTAGAAGCATATACTATCTTGATCATTTCTGCTTTCTTTTTGCTGCCCGTGCTGCAAGCATGACCTCTTTGATTGCTAAGCGTTTTTTTGTTTTGGGTGAATGTCGGCTCTTTTTTTTACCCGTCAGTGATCCGCGTCGTTTTGCCATATAAATCGTTGTGAATAATTATCTATCCCCTATTATGAAAGAGGAATGATTCACAATGATAATACACTATATTTACTTTTCAGACAAACAAGCGATTAAAAAAGTTATGGTATATACAACGGCGGAGTAATGATTTTAAATGTATTATCCACTTTTTTAACAATCACTGTAAATTCAGTTTGTTCTGGCAGTGCATTGCCCTGTTCATCACAACAAGGAGTAAAAACAATATCCTTATATTGAACAATCAGTTCAAACGTATCCGAATCTTTTTGCGAACTACGTATGGTGGTGCCTGGCACACAAGTACCTACTGCATTACAATACTGTTCTAACACTTTTTCTTTATTTGAACGCTCTTCCGGAATGGTAAATTGTTCAAGCGACTCCCACCCAATATCAGGATGAAGAGTTGGGTCAAACATCGTGAGAGCATATTCATAGCGTTTTTTACTCAATGCGTCATACAACTGTATAAATGTACGTTCAGCATGATCGAGATCTGTCATATTTGCATCAATATCCTGACCAATGGGAGAAGAAGATGGTGTCGACTCTTCCACGATAGGAGCATCAATGCGTTGAGAGCCAATAATGCAACCACTCATTAATATAATAAAACTGACCAATAACACATAGATCGCTTTTTTTGTATACAATATATTTTGTCCATTCATATTATTCATTCATTAGAGTTACGATGATTTTACAAGTGCTGTTTACAAATGAGTATCCCAAGCAATTGAATTCCAAATAGTATTTTGCTTTTCTAGCATTTTTTTGTAATCTTTCTCCATTAAATTTGTGCCGTCAGTATCTTCTCCCCACATGCGACGACCTTTAATATAGGCTTCATTCATTGCGTGCCAAGAATCATATGTTGCTTGCAACTCTTTTGCTAAAGGCATCATTTGAGACCAGGCTTGATCTTCAGAAATGTAGCCGGCTAAATAACCCATGCCACATACATAAAAATAGCGCATATGATCCCAAGCTAAAACTTCATCTCCAAATTCTGCCCGATGACCCTCCTTGGCAAGCCATGCTAGAATGGCATTAAAATCTTCGGCGTTATTAATGTTCCAGCCATACTTCAACATCTTCCCCATGCCTTTACCAATTTTATCTGATGGCTCATCTCCTCCTAACCATTCTGGATAATCGCCCTTATTAAGGGTGATGAGCGCTGTCGCAGCCAATATCCACTTTTGTGCAGGTGAATATTGCGGTGCCACAGATTTTGGTTTCTTGCGAAATAGTCCCATAAGTTTAGATTTATTGATTAAGTAGATTCATTAAGCTGAATATTTCCGACATAATAGCACAAATATGAGTCTTGTCCAATATTATATGCAATGCGGATACGTACAAGTCTGTTTCTTTACAGAAGAACAAAACTTGTTACTGACTACTCTTCTCAATTCAAACTGAAAAAAACAAATCACGAATAGAGGGAGATTTGAAATATGGTTTTACCTTTTTTACTGCTAAGAAGTTTTAACTCACCCCTATGTTCTTCAATGAAATCTTTTGCAATTGCTAATCCAAGGCCTGTGCTGTGTGAAAATTGAGTATCATTCTGTCTATGTGCCGAGAAAAAACGATCAAAAATAAAATTTTGTTGATATTCAGGTATACCAATGCCATTATCCTCTATGCTCACATGTACACCAACTTCTTCATCAGAAATAGTTACACAAACTTTTGGATGAGCAACAGATGCAGAATATTTTATCGCATTTTCAATAATATTATACACAGCCCTTCCAAGAGCAAATGAGTGCGCACGAACGCATATTCTTTTTTTTGGTATTATATGTACTATTTGTACTGAATGTTGCTTTGCGAACTCTTGTAGCTGTTCTATCTGTTCCAGTATTAATTCTGTCACATCAACAATTTCATCCATTTTAATTGGTGTCACTAAATCCAATAGATTATTCGTTAGGTTTTCTATACGCTTTACTCCGTCCAATGATTGTTGTATTGCTTGACGTAATTCTATTTCAGTTGCGGTATGGTCTTGTAATGCGATATCCAGATTCGTATGGATAATCGTGAGTGGCGTTTTTAATTCATGTGAAGCATTCAACACAAATTTTAGTTGTGCATTAAAAGATTTTTTTAAACGCTGTGATAAATCATTAAAGCTATGTATGAGTGAATCGATTTCATCACTTCCTTGTTCTGGAAGTGTTTTGCCTAATTCTTCTATACGTAATTTTTGCATCTGTGCGGCAAGATGTTGTATGGGATATAAAAACCTTCCTGATACGTAAAATCCTGTAATAAAACTAATGAGGGTAATAGGAATCAGGGCGTATAAGCTCATTCGTTGTACTTTCTGTAAATCATCCCAGCGAATCTGTTTAATTTGTAGACGTTCTATTTCTGAAAGACGAAAATCTTCTGTGATCCCTGGCATGTTTTCCAAATTTTGAATACGTTGTTCTAGCCGTTGAGGGTC
>DATDUS010000155.1:0-3656 GCA_035290285.1 Patescibacteria group bacterium | reverse complement strand
CATGGCAATGCCTATATTAATTATTTTTGGCGTGCTGTTTTCACAAGCAGACTTGGCGTTTTCGCAATTCATGAATCGTTTTGTCGATATCACTATTTCTCCACATTCAATACAATATTTGGTATTATTGCTTTTTGCCTTTGTGGCAGCTTTGGGTTTCTTGTCCTATATATTCTTTCCGAAACAAGCTCAGTCGATATTATCCCATGAACAATCTGATGTAATAATACAGCCAGGAAAGAGGATAGAGGTGCTGGTTTTTTTGGGACTGATTTCAGCGTTGTTCCTCGTGTTTATCGCTTTCCAGATTACGTACTTGTTTGGCGGTGAAGCAAACATTCTGAATGCTGGGTTCACCTATTCCGAATATGCCCGTCGAGGTTTTTGGGAACTGCTGGCAGTCGCAATACTCTCCCTGTTGGTGCTATTGGCTGCCGAGAAGTATGCTGGTGTTGAATCAACAGGTAGTACAGTAAAAAGACAGAAACAATTTTTGATACCCGCACTTATACTCATAGTCGAAGTTATAGTGGTTATGGTTTCTGCGTTTAAACGGTTGTCTCTCTATATAGATGCGTATGGCATGACCATGTTGCGTTTTTATGTCGCGTGGTTCATTATATTGCTGTTTGTGTTGTTTGTCCTGCTGGCTGTGAAATTTATACAGTCGAAACAGGAACAATTTTTCGCTTTTAGTACACTGCTTTCGATTGCAGCCTTCTTAATTGTAGTGAATCTCGTGAATCCAGATGCGTTTATAATGAAATATAATATGGCACAATATTACCGGACAGGCAAAATTGATATTGCGCATATAGAAGAACTCTCTGCTGATGCAGAATCTGAAAAAATTGAGCTGTATCAGGCATTGAACGGTGAAGAGAAAACGGCCTTGCTAGCCTTACTTCAGAAGCAGAAAACGAAGCTGCAACATGACAGTGCCCATTGGCAATCAGCAAACTGGGCGCGTACTCGAGCTTTGAAGTTATTGCAAGAGTTTTAAGTTGCGGTCACAAGGAATGGCACGCACGCTGTTTGCGATGGCGTTGATTCCTGTGATTGTTCTATTAAACTACTTTGCCTGATTTTTTTTCATGAAAGCAAACGATTGTTGAATGAGTTTTTCTAATACACTTATATCAACATCAGTTAGACGTTTAATATATAAACAACTAACGCTCGTTTTACATTTTCCAAGCTTTTTGAGTAATGCTTGGTAATCTTTGAAGCCGGGTATGATATAGAGGGTTAAATTTTGTTTGCGTGGTGAAAATCCTGTTAATAACCAATCACCCTCTTGGGAGCTCCGGTCTGATTTGTAATGGTATGAACCAAAACCAATAATACTGGTTCCCCACATTTTTGGTTTCTCCTGAGTAATTTTTTTAAACAATGCTAATAAGATTTTAGCGTCCGATGACTTTTCTGGGCATGGCGAAAGCACAGGTAGTCTAAAAAATTCGAGTCTTCAAAAAAGAATAGAAGAGGCTTCACAAGCAATGCAATTTATCTCAAAAGATAAACCAATTGCAGTGTATGGTTCTAGTATGGGTGGATACATAGCTATCAAATTACTTGAACGATTTTTAAATATCAAAAGTCTTATTTTGTTTGCGCCAGCTGTATACGATAGTCGCAAATTTATTCCACAGCAGTTGTCCAAATAGGCCAACAGATAATCTAAAAAAATGAAATTAGGGCTATAGTCAGGTGATATGCAAGGAGTTACGATAAAAAAATAATAGTATAACTTATCAAAAAAACCTATGGCAAAACTCACCAAAACAACAACAAAATACGTCGATGGTTTTGTGCTGATTGTCCCCAATATGCAACAAAAAATCATACCACATGTATGGTTCAACACAGAAGCCAAAGAAGCCGCAGAATTTTATACCGGTCTTTTTGCGAGCGGAGGCGAACAGGCCGAATCAAAAATCACCAATAGTACAACACTACACAACACACCATCTGGAGATAGCGATATTGTTTCGTTTACGCTGTGAGGATATTCGTTTATGGCAATCAGCGCTGGCCCACTCTTTAAATTCAATCCATCAATATCATTCATGGTCAATTTCGACCCTTCGCAAGATACAGAAGCAAAAACGCGGATTGACACAATGTGGAACAAGCTTGTGGAAGGAGGGAAAGTGTTGATGCCGCTTGACCAGTATCCGTTCAGTGAACGGTATGGCTGGGTCGAGGATAAGTACGGGTTATCATGGCAGCTGATACTCACAAACCCAGAAGGTGAAGATCGACCGCTTATCATTCCGTCGCTTTTGTTTGTTGGGGATATGTACGGTAAGGCGGAAGAGGCTTCTAATTTCTATCTTTCCATATTCAAGAATGCGAAACGCGGAGCAATCGCACCTTACGGTGCCGAGAATGCACCAGAGAAAGAAGGAACGATCATGTTTACTGACTTCATGCTCGAAGGCCAATGGTTTGCGGCAATGGACAGCGCGCGAGAGCATGGTTTTGCATTCAACGAGGCGATTTCGCTTATAGTGAATTGTGAAGACCAGAAAGAAATTGATTATTATTGGGAAAAGTTATCAGCGGTTCCCCAAGCAGAGCAATGCGGATGGCTGAAAGACAAATATGGCGTATCGTGGCAGATTGTGCCAAAGGTAATGAATGAGATGATGAGAAATGGTACAAAGGAACAGATAAACAGAGTCACGCAGGCGTTTTTACCAATGAAGAAGTTTGATATTGCGAAGTTGAAACAGGCTTATGAAAAAAAGTAAAAAATTGAGGAACGCTTGCAACAATCATTACCTCAATTAGGATGGTAAATATTATTGAGAATGTATATTGCTTATTTCTTTCTCAATATCTATTGCGAAAATCTGTTGAAATACTTTTGGAAATGCGGCTTTTACGTCCGAATCGAAATCAAAAAATCTTGCTTGAAAAAGCGCAACAGAAAATCGTTGTAGTTGAATTTCAGATACAGGTGATACTATTTTTCGCAAAAGTTGTGTAATTTTTTGATCAGGGGTATTTTTTAATTCATTATTGTATGTATCACGAATACTCCATTCAAGTAATGCTTTTCCAGCAAGAGTAGAGGGAATCTCTTTTTTGAATCGAAAACGACGCACTAATTCATCATAATTACTAAATGACATTATAGAATCACCAATACGATTCGTTTTCATGTGTGGAGCAAGGTGATGGAGAATGGGTGTATGAACAGAACCCATTTGAACAACAACCTTCAATTTTTGCTTTTTTTGCATTTCAGGAGGAAGCTGTTGTATAAATTCAGGAATTCGTTGTTGAATTTCATTAGCGATCCACCGATCTTTCTTTTCTAAATAGGCAGCATTCTTTTGAGCATTCACAAGCATTTGATCTCGTGCTGTAGCATAATCACCATCCATAAAAAGATTGAGAACTTTTGTGTCTGTATCTGTTCCATCATCTTCTGTAGACAATTCATTAGCTGCAGGTATATCACAGAAGAATACAGGTATATGTGTATTAAAAAGAGTTTCTTCTTCGAGTTCAATTGCCCTTTGAGCTTTGCGTCCTTCTTGTAGATGCTCTGGTTGTCGTGTTCCATCAGCTATTGCTTTCATAGTATCTAAATTTTCTGCTGTCCACCCATGGCATTCACTAATATACATATCTGCTTGAGGTAG
>DATDUS010000154.1:0-3489 GCA_035290285.1 Patescibacteria group bacterium | reverse complement strand
AATGGTGACATTATTCATAATTGGATATGCTATTTTTTTGCAGTGGTTTTCTCAATACACCACACCCAAATATCGAGAATATTACAATGCTCCCAAAGAACAATTTCGAGAATTTTTTCAGCACCGCAATGTTGGAACACTTGTAAAATCATTAAATATTATTGGTGGTTCGCATCAAGAAGTAGTGTCATATCTGTACCAAAATTTTCTTGCCTTTGATGCCGTTGGCGTCGTTCCATTTGGGCTCAATATTGCAGGAAACTATACAGAACGTATTTTACCTGACGCAAATAGTTTAAAAAATCCTATTTTTCAATATGGCGCAGATGTTCCAATATACACGATCTGTGGTATTTTGTTTTTCTTTTTATGGCTGCAACGAAAAAAACCTCTACTTGCAAAACGTTTTTTATTGACTGTTGTGTGTGCATTTATACTCAATTTTGCTGTTATCCTTGGATGGGAGAACACGTATTATCTATTCCCCTCTATTCCAAAAACAGTATATAATTTTCAGCAAACAGCGGCAGAGCGACAAGCTATGCACAGTGTGCGTAAACTTGTACCAGATAACGCCTCACTCGTTGCAACACATGGGTATGTTCCACATTTTTCTGCCAGAAAAGAAATTGGTACATGGGCATATGTTGGCACTCCACCAAAAAATATTGAATACTATATCGATTACGATTCATACGAATATTGGCTCTTAGCAAAAAATGATGAACCAAGTAAGCAACAAATCGAAGAATTGCGGAAACGAGGCTATGTGGTTTTGATGGATACTGAATGGTTCGTCTTATTACAGAAACCCTAAAAATCTGTACCAAAACTTTATATTACAAATAACTTATGGTACAATCGTGCTATGAAAAAACGATTATTTTCTGGCATACAGCCAACAGGAAACCTTCACTTAGGGAACTATTTAGGTGCCATTCAACAATGGGTTGCTATGCAACATGAATATGAAAGTATTTTTTGCATTGTGGATTTGCACGCAATTACCGTGCGGCAAGACCCTGCGGTTTTGCGTGAAAATATTCGGCGCATTGCGGCAATTTATTTAGCCTGCGGATTAGACCCAAAAGAATCGACTATTTTTGTACAGTCTCGCGTGCCAGAACATACACAACTTGGCTGGATTTTGAATACCTTTACCCAAATGGGAGAACTGGAACGCATGACACAATTTAAAGACAAAGCAAAACAGCATAGCGATAATATTAATGCAGGGTTATTTGATTATCCTGTTTTGATGGCTGCAGACATTTTGTTGTATGAAACACAAGCAGTGCCTGTTGGTGAAGACCAAAAACAGCATGTAGAACTCACACGAAACATTGCACAGCGGTTTAATAACCATTACAAAAAAAATGTATTCGTTATTCCAGAATATGTTTCACGCAAAGAAACAACTCGCATTATGGGCCTCGATAACCCAGAGAAAAAAATGTCAAAAAGTGCGGCAAGCGAATTCAATTATGTTTCT
Organism: Patescibacteria group bacterium; assembly: GCA_035290285.1. Lineage (GTDB taxonomy): Bacteria > Patescibacteriota > Patescibacteriia > UBA9570 > XYC2-FULL-38-9 > DATDUS01. The sequence goes on along the minus strand of DATDUS010000154.1, from coordinate 1,997 downwards.
TTTTTTGATACACCAGATATGATTCGCAAAAAAATAAAACGCGCAGTAACAGATTCCGGTTCAGAAATTCGAGCAGGAGAAGACAAGCCAGCACTCACCAATTTACTCACTATCTATAGCGCGCTTTCAGGAAAAACAATTGCTGAATTAGAACAACAGTATGAAGGAAAAGGCTATGGCGATTTCAAAACCGATTTAGGAGAAGTAGTGGTGCAATGGATGGAACCTACACAGAAAAAAATGGCTGAATTATTACAAGACACCGCCGAATTAGACCGTATTCTTGATGAAGGCGCAAAAAAAGCACAAAGCATTGCTACAGAAACACTAAAAAAAGTGAATACTGTTGTTGGTTTAGGGTATTAATATATGAAATTGCATACGCTTCAAGCGAGCAGCAACATGTATCCTATTGTTGGAAAAACAGTTCTCATTTTAGGATTAGGTGGATATGAAAAAGGAAGTGGTGTTTCTGCTGCACTATTTTGTATACGCAAAGGAGCCGCGAAAGTGATTGTCACAGACTTGAAAAAAGCAGAACAGATTCCTGCAACTGTTTTGCAACTCAAAAAATATAAACAGGTTGAATTTGTTTTAGGGAAACACCGGCTGAGCGATGTGCGGCGAGCTGATCTCATTATCAAAAACCCAAGCATTCCAGAAAATATTCCTGCTGTTCAACTCGCAAAAAAATTACAAAAACCAATTACGAATGATATTGGTTTATTTTTAGCATATAAACCTGTTGGCCCAGTTATTGGTATTACAGGCACGCGTGGCAAAAGTACAACTACTACACTCACCTATCAATTCATTAAAAAACAATTTCCACGCACATTTTTAGGTGGAAATATTGGGTGTTCTCCATTGCAATTTATTGATGAAATGAAAAAAGGAGACCGTGTGGTTTTAGAACTCTCTTCTTGGATGTTACATGATATGCATGCACCACAGCTTGATATTGCTGTTATCACCAATATTTTACCTGATCACATGAATAGATATTCTTCAATGAATGAATATCAAAAAGATAAAGAACGAATTTTTGCATTTCAACAACCTAAACAATTTATTTTGCTCAATACAGAAAATCCAAAAACAAAAAAAATGGGAAAACGAGTACATTCGAAACTGGTGTGGTTTGGAAAAGGTGCCGGAAAAAAGGGAATACAAGTTGTGAACGAAAACATTATATTCAATGGTGAAAAAGTGGCACAACTTTCTGATATTCAACTGCTTGGGAAACATAATATTCAAAATGTGCTTGCTGCTGTGTGTGTTGCCAAGCTCTCTGGTGTTTCGAATAAACATATTCAAACTGTTCTTCGCCAATTCCACGGTATTCCAAACCGGTTAGAACATATTCGAACCTGGAATGGCATTCAATTTTATAATGATACAACCGCAACAACACCTGATGCCGGCATTGCAGCGCTGAACGCATTTCCAAAAAAAGTGATTCTCATTGCGGGTGGAAATACAAAAGGTTTAGAACTGACACAATTTGCAAACTTGATGAAGAAAAAAGTAAAGCACCTCATTTTACTAACCGGAAATGCAAACGAACCGTTCATAAAAGCAGTACCAGATAAAATTCGAGGTGAAATTGAATTTGGTGCTATGAATGCGGCTGTTGCACTTGCAGTATGCTATGCAAAAAAAGGAGACATTATTCTCCTTTCACCCGGCTGCAGCTGGCTTCCACAAGTAAATGAATTTGAACGTGGCCGCCGCTTTGCTTCAGCAGTAAAATCATTGTAAGATCACGGGTATTAGCTTCGCGGTCTCACCACAAATGCTTCTGAATAAAGTAATCATTTATTATGATTTTTTGAAAATCGTTTCTCAAAACGATGCTCAGAAAATCAGAGGAAAGAAGGCCGGGGCGTGCCGCACTGTAAAAGCGCTTGTACACTTTGCCCACCGCTGACTTGCTTTCCTCGCTTGGCGGGGCGGCCTACTTCAAGTACCAATCGTACAAGAAGCAAGCCAAAATC
>DATDUS010000153.1:0-3086 GCA_035290285.1 Patescibacteria group bacterium | reverse complement strand
AATTATGGTGCGTTAAATTTACCAAGTATGGGTACGGGATATAGAAGTGAATTGGGACGTTTAGAGTTAGAAAAACTCACGACACAAGTGATTGGCTCAGAAAATGTGTATGGAGATACTGTAACCACCCTTTCAAATGATTTAACGGAGTTAACAAATAATACATTTTTAAATGGAGGCGTATATGTTGTTGGTGATGGAAGCAGTACGTACACGCTTTCTCATGAAGTTCTATTTAAAAATGAAGTGTCACTGCGCACAACAGGGGAGCACTTTGATGGTTCAGGGATTATTGTAGTAAAAGGAAATTTAAATATTGATGCAAATATATTGTATGAATCGTTTGATCCGAATACTCTGGTTGACTCAAAAAATATTGCTTCTGTAGCGTGGATTGTATTAGGCGATGTCACTATGAAAAAAAATGTTGATCATGTTGTTGGTGCTTTTTATGTATTAGGAAACGAGCATGGAAGCACAGGGGTATTTACCACTGAAGCAGCATATAAGAAACAGTTTGTATTATATGGTTTAGTTATGGCAAGGGAATTTTTATTACAGCGAACGTATCTTGGGAGCGACAGTATATATGAACCAGCAGAGCTATTCTATTATGATAGTCGTGTGTTATTGAATACACCGCCTGGACTGCGTGATTTTACCTCAACGCTTCCTACAATTGAACAAAAATGAAATTGATTGATGATTCCCAGCTCTATTATTGCAGGAACTTATTGTTATAGAAACATATTTCTACTCTTGCCAGTAAAATAAAAAGATGGTATAATTATTTTGATATTATTTACCTTTTTTACTTTATCTATACTATTTTATGTCTTGGTTTGGGTCATCTGAAAGTTATTTAGGAGTCGATATTGCAAATTCAGCTATTAAAGTAGTTGAGTTACAAAATAGTAAGGGACGACCGAAGTTATTAACCTATGGATATGCTGAACAATCAAATGAACTGTTAACTACCGATACAAAAGAAGCAAAAGATAAAGTAGTTTCTGCATTAATGCGGGTTCAACAGGAAGCACATACCACTTCTCGCAATGCCATTGCTGCATTACCGAGCTATACGGTATTTACTTCTATTATTCATTTACCAGAAATGTCAAAAAAGGAGCTTGCTTCCGCTGTTGCTTGGGAAGCAAAGAAATTTGTTCCCATGCCACTCGAAGAAATGATATTAGATTGGAAAATTTTAGAAAACAAAGCCACTCCTGCTTCATTTGTTGCAAATCAAGTTTCTTTGAATATGAACGGGCAGTCAATGCCAGGAAACCAACCACAAAATACTGTTATTACCTCAAAACAAAAAAAATTCTTAAAAATATTGTTAACGGCAGCGCCAAAAAATTTGGTATCAAAATATTTAGAAATTTTTAAAGAAGCAAAGCTTAATCTCATCAGTTTAGAAACAGAAAGTTTTGCATTAGAACGATCGTTAATTGGCAATGATCCTTCTCCTATTATGCTGATTGATATTGGAGCCGTTGCCACCACCATTGGCGTGGTTATTAATTCAGTTCCACTGATTAATCGCAGCATTGATATTGGCGGATATACCATTACAAAAGCTATTGCAAATAGTTTAAATGTTGATATAGATCGTGCAGAACAATTTAAACGTGATTTTGGTTTAACAGAACAGCAGAATGGCAGCGGAGGACAAATTCCAAAACGCATTGAGTTTATGGTCACTTCCATTATTAATGAAATTAAATACGTGTTGAATTTGTATCAAAGCCAAGGGAGCGGAAAAATTGATAAAATTATTTTAGCCGGCGGTTCAGCATGGTTGCCTAATATTTCGCAATATATTAGTCAAACACTCGGAGTGCAAGTGTTTATTGGTGATCCGTGGGCTCGTGTGATGTATCCATTGGAATTAAAACCAATACTGCAGAATTTAGGATCAAGATTAGCTGTTTCTATTGGGCTTGCACTACGTGAAATTCATGTGTAATGCATCCTGTCGACTATGACAGATATTAACTTCATTCCCACGCCGGAACATTCTTCTCAGAAACCCATTCGTCATAGAGACAAAGAGGGTGATATTGAATATACGAGCGGCGAGCCACAAAAAAACGTACCAGTGAAATCGCAAAAATTATCAAAATCAGCGCGTGCATCCAAACCACAAGAAAAAAAATCTTTTTTATCTTGGAGAAAACAAAAAAATCCTTCCAAAGATATGCATCCAGGGAGTATTGCATTACCAGACGATTCTCCGGATCTGCTGCATTCTTCTGCATATACTTCTTCTCATTCGGCATCTGCTTTGCACACTCAACAACCAACGTCGTCAATCACTAGAGTGCAAAAAAAATCCAGTGTTGCCAAATCAATGGTAAAACAACAGCAGAGCAATCCACCAAAGCAGCATATACGAACTATGCTTACTACCGAAAATCAAGTAAAGACTCCTTTAAAAAAACCTCTCCTTTTTGGTGTCAACCTACTTCCTCCTACGTATACAGTACACGGAAAGAATATTCGTTCTCTCCGCTTAATTCAATATATCGGTATTGGTGCATTCGTTATTATTGCTTGTATATTTTTTGGAATGAAATGGTATCAGCAACAATTACAAACAGATACAAAACAAATACAGGATGAAATGCGTGTCATTGAGTCCGAAATTTTTACGCTTCAGCCGGCATATCAATCTGCTCATGCAACTCAAAAACAATTGGAAGAGACAGCGCGAGTTATTAACTCACACATTTATTGGACACCATTTTTACACTTGGTTGAACAGTTAACTCTTCCTACCGTATATTATCAATCAATGAGTGGTTCAGCCGCAACTGGTGAATTTGAATTTGAAGTAAAAGCACTGGATTATTCGTCCATTGAACTGCAAACAGCCGTCTTTCGCAATTCTCCTCAGGTGATTTCAGTGGAAGTAACATCAGCAATTCAGACAGGGAGTACGAACAATACAAAAGAACAAAAAGAAGGAATACAAAGTACAATGGCAGATGCTTCAACAATATCTTTTTCACTGAGTGTGCAATTTCAACCGACTGTTTTTCAGAATGCTGTAGCAGTTGATCAATTAAATAATGCACCTC
>DATDUS010000152.1:0-3593 GCA_035290285.1 Patescibacteria group bacterium | reverse complement strand
TTTTCCTGTTGTAATTGATTTCGAAATTCTGTTGTTTTTGCACGTAATGCTTCATCAGATAATGTTTGAATTTCCGGTTCAAGTGCGGTAATACGTTCTACATCTTTTTGTAATGCTTTTACCAATCGTTTATTTCTGTCTCCAAATAATCGTTCAATAGATTTATGCATAAAAGGTATTCTTGATCTTTAATAATGCCACTCATTTCTCTTATAAAAGAGGTACGCAGTGTACTGTAATGGGTTAGAAAGAAACCGTCAAACAAACACGCTATAAATATGAGTGAATGCTCATTATTTCCAAAACGTCAGAAGCGATTTAAATGCTCGGCGACTTTTACGAGCTTTTCGTTTACGTTCCTCAAATTCTTCACGATACTTTCGAATTTGACTATCAATTTCATCACGACAGACATCAACAGCAGCATAGAGATCTTCCTGCTCTTCTTCAGCAAACAATACTTTATGCGGAACTTGCACATTCATTCGTACATGAAATATGTTTCCTTTTTTGTGATGCATATTCTTACATACTTCCACATCAATTTCGATGATATTCTCAAGATGTTTTTGTAACGGTATGATTTTTTTTTCAATATACTGTCGAATCGCATCAGTTAATTCAAATTTACGGGCATTGATATTAATTGGCATACAATAATTCTTGAATAATTAGAAAGCACATCCCTAGTATATCATTTTTTTGCCCTTCATAACAGCACTAGAATCCAATATATTCTACTTCTTCCATTAACTGTATACCTTTTTTATCGCGCACTTGTTGTTTAATATAGGAAATAAGCATAATCACATCTTCTGCTGTAGCTGTGCCGGTATTCACAATAAAATTTGCATGCTTTTCGGAAACTTTTGCTCCACCGATTTGAAACCCTTTTAAACCCAACTCATCAATCAGTTGCGCTGCGGAAATATCTGTTTGATTTTTCGGATTTCGAAAAGTACATCCCGCACAAGAAGCAGTGATGTCTTGACTAGCATTGCGTTTGGTAAGCAATTCCATCATCTGTTTTTGAATTGTTGCTTTCTCTTTTTTTTGTAATTGAAATAATCCATCAAGTATAATACTTTTTGTATGCTTGAATACACTCTCTCGATAAGAAAATTGACAATCTACTTTTGAAAAAGTTTGTACAACACCCTCTTCATTCAAAACAGTAGCTTCTATGAAAAAATCGGAAATTTCGCTCCCATGTGCTCCGAGGTTTGCCCAAATAGCCCCACCAACTGTTGCTGGCACTCCTATTGCATATTCAAGCCCAGCAAATCCCTGTTGAATGCATTTTTGAATGAGTGCGGTCATGAGTACTCCAGCACCCACCCGCACACGTGTTTGTTGATCATCAAATTCCATCGTACGAATAGCATTTTTTATAACTAACCCATCAAATCCCTGATCAGCAACCAGAATATTCGAACCACCACCTAATACAAACCATTTTATTTGTAAACGTTTTGCTTCTTCAATGGCTGAACACAATTCTTTTACACTCGTTACTTCAACAAAAAAACGTGCTCTACCACCAATGTTAAATGTCGTATATGGTGCTAATGGAACATTTTCTTGTACTGCTAATTGTGGAATGGTAAATATGGACATATGGTAACTGCTATATTTTACAGATGGAGGAGGAAGATATAGTTAATTTCAATGCAATAGCGTAAGCGTGCAGTGAAATGAACTATATCTCTTAAACATTCATCTATTCCTTTATTTTACCAGCGTTTCAGCAAGTTGATAAATATCACCAGCTCCCATGATAAGCAATACATCGCCTTGTTCAAGAAAAATATTTACTTTCTCGCGTGTTTCATTGGCGTTACGTGAATACACGGCGTATTTTCCTTTTTTTTCAATCTCATTCACTAAATCTTGCGAGCTTATTTGATTTTCTTCATTTTCTCTTCCTAAAACATCATAAATTTCCTGTACAATAACAAAATCTGCATTCGTAAATGCTTTCACAAATTGCGAAAATAGTTTTTGTGTGCGCGAACGTTGATGTGGCTGAAATATCACTCCTATTCGACGATTCGGATAAAACTCTCGTGCGGCTTGAATGGTTTTTTGTATTGCCGTTGGGTGATGCGCATAATCAGAAATCACCAATGCTCCTTTGTATGCTCCCATAATTTCAAAACGACGCCATACACCTCGAAATGTACGTAATACGTTATGCATCGTTTGCTCAGAAATACCCAAGTGCTTTCCCACAGCTATTGCGGCAAGCGCATTATACATATTAAACACTCCTGGAATTGGCAATTCAAATGTTGTTTCACCGTGTCGAAAGGTTTGAATTTGATCCAATGTATTCATATTCTTTGCAAAAATATCTGAGTCATGCGTCATGCCATATGTAATAATACGCCCATCAAATCCAATATCATGGCTACCTGCATCATCATTATTTTTTATTAATACACCATTCATCGGCAAATGGTTAATATATTTTTGGAACGTAAGAATGATATGATCAAGATCATGATAATAATCAAGATGATCTTCTTCAATATTTGTTAAAACAATTATGTGTGGATGAAGATGCAGCATGTGCTCCCGATGCTCGCATGCTTCAACAATGCATAAATCTTTTGCGCCCTTTCTTGCATTGCTACCAAATTCTTTCACTACACTACCGACAATCACGGTGGGATTTAATTGTGCAGCAATACACATATTGGCGATCATAGCCGTTGTAGTAGATTTTCCATGAGTGCCGGAAACAGCAATAACTGTTTTAAACTGTCTAATGTATTCTCCTAACGCTTCAAAATAACTCAGTTGTGGAATTCCTAATTCTTGCGCCTTTTTTCGGTCTGGATGATGCTCTGGCACTGCATCAGAATATATCAGCAGATCTGTATTTTTTGTGAAAAGTGTTTTATTTTGCCCAATGAAAACAGCGATGCCCTTTTTCTGTAAACAATCAGTGATTGACGAAGAAATAGCATCAGAACCACTGACCTTTTTTTTATCTGCATGCAATAATTGTGCGAGCGCTGATGTGCCAATACCTCCAATTCCTGAAACATAAATTGTGTGTATCTTATCAAAATGTATTGTCATACGTTGTAGTGCTATTATAGCATACTGACAAAAATAAAAGAGAAAAAATGTCCAGATCTTTCAAAATAGAACAAGAAAAAATCAGAGAAGGTACAATCATTGTGACACAGCGTGTATAATTTTTTTTACAAAAAGAATAGTGGCTTGTGCTTTTTGAAGCTTCATAATATTTTGCGAAAGTTCACTTTGCGTTTTTTTTGAATTGAGCAGGTCTTGAATCTGACCTTGAAAAGAATCACTCGATAATTGAACTTGTGACAGAATGATTGCTGCGTGATGCTTTTGTAAAAAGGCAGCATTATACTCTTGATGTGTATGAGGCATAGGAATCACAATGGCCGGCTTCCCTAGCGTTGCAAGCTCTGTAATAGTTCCAATACCCGCTCGACACACCACGATATCTGCTTTTTGCAACGCTTCTTTCATTTCTTCTCCTAAAATTTTGAATTGATGATATCGCGGATGCACAATATGCGCCATTCTTCCTGCTCTATCCTTTCCAATTA
>DATDUS010000151.1:0-6486 GCA_035290285.1 Patescibacteria group bacterium | reverse complement strand
ATTACTTTTTTCTGTGTCTGGTTTTTGAGGGTCTTGTGCATGTTCCCATGCAGGAAGTAATACCAATGTTATGCGGCTTTTTTCTTCTAACAGACGCTCTCTCTGTAACATTTCATGAAGACGTTTTTGTTGTGAATTAGCTTCATTTACATCTTTGAGTGGTAATTCTTGCAATGTTCGATCTCCTTTTTTTGCTTGTGCTTGTTTATATATCGCTACAAGATCTGGAAGTTGTGGATTATCCAAATTTTTATATTCTGAGTGAGTTTTGGAGTTTTTTAGCTCCTTGCCTTGATAAAAACTTTTTGGAAGTAATAATTGTGCTTCAGGCAGAATCTCGCCATCCTCTGATTCTAAATGAATAGTTCGTAATGCCTGAAATTGGTTAAAATTTCGCTCTGATACCTGTACCCCTTTTCCGGATATAATATTTCTTGCTTCATCAGTATTTAAAATATTTTCAGCTATTATAGCATTTTGTTGAGCAACTTCATCTATGCGTTGTAGGCGAATTTGTGTATCCAAAGCATCAGTTATTATTCTTTCCCATTTCGTTGCACCTAACCCGCATAATTTTTTTAATTCTTCTTCATCACCTGTTTGATATGCTTCTTTTACAGATGCAGGCAGATCCATTTTTTGTATCAATATTTCTCTGCGTTTTTTTTGATCTGCTTCTAACCTTTGCAATTTTTGTTCCAGTTGATAGAGAGCGTTTTCTTGGGTATCTAAAAAATTTCTTCCTTCCTTATCATTATCTATAGTATGATAGGAATCAAGTGTTATGCGTAGAGTATCTGCAGTTGTGGCAATTTGTTGGAATTCAACATCCGTTCTATTATCTTGTTGTGCTCTGTTCTCAACTTCGATTACTCGATATTTTAATTCTCTTATTCTTGTGTTAGCTTCTGAACCATGTGTCATATAGATACAATTAATGTGATTCGTTAATTTGTTTTTTTAGATCTTCAATAATATGCTGATCTTGTTCTGCTTTTTTTGCTTGTTGATTTTCTTTAAAAGCAGAAATGTCTTCATTAATTTGTTGAGTTTCTTCTTGTAATTCTTGAATGGCTGGGTCAGGAAATGAAACGTTCATATCTAATTGATCATTTTTCTGAGCAGGTTGTGCAGAAGGTTGATTTTGTACATTCATATATATCAAAATAAATTATATAAATCATACCATCCTTCAGCTATTTTGTCAATCTTTCGCATCTGCCTGTTATTTAAAATTGAAAAGTGGACTGGGTTAAAGTTGAAAACCGGACTAATTGTGGATAACTGGAAATACGGGAAGTTTCGTTCATACTGATGTGGTTTATTAGTAACCATAAAAATATGAGTGAGATTCAATTACACAAACGTTTAGATGAGCAAACGGTTGTGACTATTTTAGAGCGATACCTTTCCAAAGAATTGAGCATTGATGAGGCAATGAAGTATTTATGCATTGGTCGATCACGATTTTTTGAGATGGTGAAAGCATATCGTAACCCAAAAGTAACATTCAGTATTGCGTACAAACGAACAACACCAAAACGGATGAGTAGTGAGGCAGAGAAACATATTCTGGCAGAGCTTGAAGAGGAGAAAAAATTAATTGAGAACAGAAATATACCCGTGTGGACATATAATTATTCAGCAGTACGAGATACGGTGTTGCAGAAGTATCAAGTAGATGTTTCTGTTCCAACTATTATTACCCGAGCAAAAGATCATGGATATTATCAATTCAACAAGCCAAAACAGATTCATGATCGAGAAGTGATTACGAATTTTGTTGGAGAATTGGTACAACACGATTCTTCCCATCATTTATTTTCACCATACATGAAAGAGAAACTGTATTTAATTACGAGTATTGATGATCATTCGAGGGTTTTATTGTTTGCTGATTTTTTTGAATGTGAATCCACGTGGTTGCATATTGAGGCTGTAAAATCAGTGGTTTTACAGTATGGAAGCCCATTCAAATACTATGCTGACCAGCACAGTATCTTTCGATATGTAAAAAATAGAGACAAACAATCTCCGTGGAAAAATTACACCAAATTCACTGATGATGTGAATCCACAATGGAAACAAGTGTTGCTCAATTGTGGGAGTGATGCCACCTATGCACTCTCTCCTCAAGCCAAAGGAAAAGTGGAACGCCCATACAGATGGATCCAAGATCGTATTGTTCGTACGGCTGCTAAAGAACATCTCACGACTATTAATGAAATGCGTATGGTATTGAAGCAACTCGTCAATCAATACAATACTCGTTGGGTGCATTCCACCACCAAAGAAATTCCTATTATTCGTTTTGAACACGCTATCGCAGAGCAAAAATCATTATTCAAACCACTCACTATTATCAAACCCGAAACCAATATTGATGATGTCTTCTGTTTGTATGCTGAACGTATTGTTGATGCCTATCGAAAAATCTCTTTGGATGGAAACACTATTGCTGTACCAAAAGGCATCCCTAAACAAAAAATTGTACTTCATATTATCCCTATCCTTGAAAAAAATATCGCTCAAATTAGGTTCTGGCAAGCTGGTGATTTCCTCGGTACTCAACATCTCCCACTTCGCCAACTCAAAACTATAGTCCACTTTTGAATCTTACACAGTCCGGTTTTCAACTTTCCCTAACATCTTTCGCATCTGCCACTTTGCTTCTCATAATGGAAGAAACTGATTGAATAACTTGTTGTATTTTTTGGATCCATTCTACACCGAGTTCTTCAACTGTTGCGCGAATTTTATTGACGTCGAGCCCTCGTGTAAAAACGTGTTCCCATTCTGAAGAAACCTCTGTAAATGGAATTTCGGAAGTGAGTGTGATACAAGGTGATGTGATATTGTTATGTTTACTGGGGTATGCTGTTGTAATCGAGAGAAGATGAGAGTGAGAAGCGAGTAACTTTATTTCCAACACATCAAATAATCCGGAAACAGCAGGATGAAGTTCGCCGTCTTTTTGAAATTGTTCTGATTTTGTCAATTCTACCCGTTTTGCTTTTAATTCTTCCCTGTCACGAATAATAGCCAATCGTTGATAAAGCATAATGCGTTCACCATTATCTGGAATCAATTCTTCAGGAATACGCGCTTCAAGCGGTAAATCAATTGGAATATCGCGTTCTATCTCTTCTGGAACGCCCTCAAGGTTTCGAACGGCTTGGTTCAGAAGACGTACATATAGATTTAACCCAACTTTTGTTGCGTGCCCGTGCTGTTCTTTTCCGAGCATATTGCCTACACCACGAATTTCCATGTCTTTCATTGCAAGTTCAAACCCGGCACCCAGTTCTTGTGCATCTTGCAGCGCGATAAACCGTTTTTTTGCATCGGCTTCAGGAATTTGTTCTGTGTATAAAAAATACGCATAACCCTGTTGTGTTGAACGCCCAACACGCCCGCGCAATTGATACAGTTCACTTAACCCAAACATCGACGCGTTTTCGACAATTATGGTATTTGCGCGTGGAATATCGAGCCCGTTTTCAACAATAGTTGTTGCAAGTAGCACATCAATTTCACCACAATCAAATTGGTGCATTACGTGTGCTAATTCTTTTGGCACCATTTGCCCGTGTGCAATGCCAATGCGCGCCTGTGGAATAATGCATTGTAATTCAAGTAGCCTATGGTGAATAGATTCAACACGGTTATACACATAATAGGTTTGTCCACCACGATGCAGCTCTCGTTCTATAGCTTCTTGCACCCGTTTTGGTGTGTATTGTTGAATACTGGTTTCTACTGCTTTTCGTTCTTGTGGTGGCGTTAGTATGGTTGAGATATCTCGAATGCCAGAAAGAGAAAGGTGCAAGGTTCGTGGAATTGGTGTTGCAGTCATAGTAAGCACATGCGCGTTTTTGCGAATGCGTTTTAACCCTTCTTTTGCTTTCACGCCAAACCGCTGTTCTTCATCAACAACTATGAGTCCTAAATGCTTAAATTGTACGTCTTTTGAGAGTAGGCGATGCGTGCCAATAACAATGTCTACTGTGCCATTTGCAATTCCATGTACCACTTCTTTTTGCTCTTTGGGGCTTCGTAAACGGTTGAGTGCTCGAACATGAACACCAAAGTTATTCAGGCGTTCTGTGAAGGTGTCAAGATGTTGCTGAGCAAGAATAGTAGTTGGTGCAAGCAGTGCTACTTGGTAGCCATTCAGCACAGCACGAAACGCTGCTCGAATGGCAATTTCTGTTTTGCCAAACCCCACGTCGCCGCACAGTAACCTGTCCATTGGTTTTTCTTGTGCAAGGCCATGAAAGATATCTTGCAGTGCTACAACTTGGTCTTTCGTGAGTGTAAAGGGGCATTTTTTGTCTAACACAGATTCTTCTGCACATTCAACAAGCGATGGAGCAGTAGTGAAAGAACGCCGTGCATATAATTCTAATAATTCGTGTGCAAGTACCAGCGATTCTTTTTGTACACGCGCAACAACTTCGCTCCAGCTAGCATCAGAAAGTCTGTGTAGTTTTGGGTTCGGGTCACCAACATATTTATCAATCCGTTCAGCGAGTTCTACTGGAACATATATTTTATCGCCTTCAGCATATTCTAAAATAAAATATTCTCTGTCTAACCCATTGACGTGCATAATTTTTGTTCCAATAAAACGGCCAATACCGTGGTAGAGGTGAACGGCATGATCTCCGGGGGAAAGTTGTTGAACAAGTGCTTGGTTAACGCGAGCAGATTGTTTACGTAATTTTTCTTCCTCAAAGCCAATTGATGCGTCTGTTAAAATGATGAGATTTTGTGTTGCATTCACGCAGCCCCGAGCAGTTGTTTGGAAACGTTGAATTTGTGTTTGTGGGTTTACTGCCGCAAAAATATTGCGTGCTTTTTCAACAAAATAGGTAAATACATAGGCCTTTTTATCTTTTATATCTTCTTGCATTTCTTCATAGCGCAGATGATATGCCTTAGTTTCTTGATACCCTGCATTCAAAGCACCTTCTTCATTGAGCGTAAAAGGTTCAAGTGCAATTTGTTCTTTGTCTATTTCAAGTAGCTTTTGGTGAAATACCACAACAAAAGAATTATTTGGAAGATGATCAAGAATAGAAGCACGGCCAACAAGCTGTACAGGCGGAATGAGCACAGAAGAAAGCTGTTTTGAAAGCTTGCCTGTTTTCAAATGAAATGTGTGAATAGTTTCTACAGTGTCTCCAAAAAATTGAATACGAATAGGTTCGCTGGTATACACATCAACAATATCTCCACGAAAAGCAAAACAGCCTGCGGCATTTGCAGATGTTTCTGGTTCAAAGCCTGCACGAGCAAGCCAATCACGAAGTCGCATGGGCGAAATTTTTTCACTAGGTTGTATATGAAATGATTGTTTTGTAAATGCAGTGGGTGAAGGCACGTATTCTTCGAGAATTGTTTTGCGGTCAGCAATAATAAAAGAAGGAACAAGCAGATGTTGCATTTCTAAAAGTTGGAATGGTTTGTTTTTCCATTCAATAACTGGTCGTTTTTCTGTATCAAAATAGGGGAGAAGGCTACTGAGTAAGTGGCGATCAGACTCACTTTCTAAAACGACAAAAGCCGCCCTGCTTTTAAAGAGGGGGGAGGTGGCAATATAGTGGGCGCAAGCAACCGGATTTGGTACCTGCCCAACCCGAGTAATAGAAGTGTTCATGGGGTATGCATACTTATTGTTTTTTCTTTTTTTTCATATCTATTTCCCAAATTTCTTTTTGCGTGCGGTACACTGTAATACACAGACCAATGACGGTAATAATCAGTATGGTTGGAAGCGACCATGCTATGTAGGTTTTTCCAAAAATAATGAGTGTTAAATCAATTACAAGAAATAGTAATCGTATTTCTGTTGGGCCAATACCTAAGTAGGAAATACGGAATTGATTTGTTGCGGCAAACGCAAGATATGAATTTACCATAAAAGACCCAAGAATAGCCAGAATAAAGAAATACATATTAAAAAAGCTTGCTGGGATAATGAACGCGTAACCAATAAGAAGCGAACAGAGAAAAATATAATCAAGAAAGTGGTCCATGTAATATCCCCATTTAATCAAACCGGTGTTCCTTTTTCTGCCGACAGCACCATCAAACAGGTCAGTGATGTATTGCAAAATAATCATGAGCGAAGTTGCCCATAACCAATGCCAATTATATCGTGTGAGGTAACCAAAGATAATTACTCCGGCACTCCACCCTATAGTCATTAATGTGAGATGATATGTTTCTAACCAAAGTGGCACCCTGTCAATATAACGATTGATCAATACTGTTTCAGCACGAGAGAGTATATTTTTTCCTACTTTTTTGTCACCGGCAAATGATGCGTTCATATACATGTATTTATAATACGTTGAATAATTACTGATAGTATATCCAACTGGACTATAAAGAGTCAATCAGTAAAAGAGAAAATTGACAGGTGATATTCTTCCTGATTTGCTTTTGGTTTTATTTCGGGTTATGGTGTGTATTATGGAA
>DATDUS010000150.1:0-11938 GCA_035290285.1 Patescibacteria group bacterium | reverse complement strand
ACCACATAAGTTGATTGAACTTGAACGCCGCATTCGCCTTGTTGAAAAAGACCCAATGGACACCACAATGCTCAAAATTGATGGCAACGATATTATGCAACTCACTGGTTTAAAACCCGGTCGTGAAGTCGGGCAAATTATGAATGCGTTGCTTGAAGATGTATTAAATGACCCTTCGTTAAACACGCGTGAGTATTTAGAAAAATGTGCACAAGTAATATTCCATGATCTAAAAAAGAAGAAATCAATATAGTATTATTTTTCCCGTTTTTTCCCGTGGAATTTTTTGTGAATGTCGCGGAGACGTTGATCAGTAACGTGCGTATAAATTTGAGTAGTGGTAATAGAAGAGTGGCCGAGCATAGCTTGCACTGAACGAATATCTGCACCATTTTGTAATAGGTCTGTCGCAAACGAATGGCGCATAGTGTGTGGCGTTACTTTTTTTGTCATGCCAGCGCGTTTTGAATAGCGTTCAATCAAGCGCTCAATAGAACGTGGTGTGAGTGGCTTGTCTTCCTGTTTTCGATTTCCTTTTCCTTTGGCGCGGTCGTGGCTTACAAACAAAAACATCGACGTGTCTTCACGAGTATCGAGATATTTTTTGATCCATACACGCGAAATGTCGTTTAAAAATACCACGCGTAACTTTGATCCTTTGCCGCGTACTGTAAATTCATCTTTTTTCAAATTTAATGAATCTCGTCGTAATCCTGCTGCCTCAGCAACACGTAACCCAGTCGAAAAAAGAAATTCCAACAGTGCTTTATCGCGCAATTGAATAAGAGAAGGCTCACTCACTGCATTTCCGTTTGCATCAAGCAATGGAGCGCGTAGTAAACGTTCTAATTCTTCTTCTTCTAAAAATTCTACTCGGCGTTCTGGCGCTCGTGCAAGTTCAATTTTTTCCGGGGTGAGCGTCGGTATATCCATTTTTGCTAAATATTTCAAAAAATGACGCAGTGCAATTACATGATAATTTTGTGTGCGTTTTGAAAGGCCTTCAGTATTTCGCTTGTTTTCCATTCTATTCAACCAAATGCGAAAACGCTTTACTATTGGCAATGTAATGTCTTGCGCTGTTTTTACTCCGGATTGTTGTAAAAAACGCGTGAGGTAAAAATCATAATTTCGTACGGTTTTTGTTGAGCGATTTTTTTCGATTTCTAAATGTTCTAAAAATTCTGTTTTTAGTTGTTGAAGAGGAGTCAGCATGTAAATATTGTACGACACATTGTTGAAATGGACAACGATAGTATAAATTGATATGATATATATGTTTTATTATACTGTTTATTTTTTTCATTATTCAATTATCATATTATGCAACACTCATCTCAACGTGTCGGTGTATTTGTCGACGTTCAAAACATGTATTATTCAGCACGTGCGCTCTATGATCAACATGTTGATTTTGGAGAAATATTAAAAGAGGCTGTTGGGAATCGTCACCTTATTCGTGCTTTTGCATATGTTATTCAAGCAGATAATGAAGATGAAAAAACATTTTTTACTGCGCTGCAAGAACGCGGATTTGAATTACGAGTAAAAGAACTGCAAAGTTTTTATGGTGGGGCGAAAAAAGGTGATTGGGATGTTGGCCTTTCAATGGACGTGGTACGCATGGCACCGAAATTAGACGCCATTGTACTGGTTTCAGGTGATGGAGATTTTGCAGAATTGTTGCGATACGTAAAAGCCTTGGGATGTCGTGCAGAAGTCATGGCATTTGGTTCTTCAGCATCGTCTGCTCTTCGTACTGAAGCTGATACATTATGTGATCTTTCTCAAGATACGAATCGATTTCTTATTCCAAAAAAAACTTCTTCTTCGCGCGTTCAACGAACTGCATCATCGGCTGCTCGGCCTCTTTCACGTCGCTTACCGACTAAGAAAGACAGAACAGGAAAAATTCCGCGTATTACTCTATAATACTCTGGTTGTGTATTTTATTTTCGCACACGTTGATTTGTGATAGTTTTATGGTTGTGTTATAATTATCTCAGTTATATGTATGAGGGGGATACGCAACAATTGGATTTTTGATTATATAAGTTGTAAAACAGCCTGATTATTTTTTTTGTATAAAAAAATGAATTTTAATTATTGATTTTGCTTTATGTTATTACGACAATACATGGGTTATATGCAACGATATCTTGGTATCTTTGTGTTCTGTATACTAGGCTTTTTGCTGCCATATAATTCAAGTTATGCATACGAATACAACAGTTTCACTGTTGATGATCTTTCGATTGCAACAACAGATACCAGCTTAAACGCCACAGATACACTTACTGTGACATTTACCATGCCGTTTGCAATGACAACAAGCGGGTATCTTTCCTTGTCATCTCCGGTTATTTATAGTTATGTAGGAGGAACCTATACTTCTGAAGCGGTGGATATGAGCAGCGCAATAGTAACGTCCGATCAGTTTTCATCTTCATATCAATCAGAATCATATATTAGCCTAACTCCCACCACAAACATTGCAGAAGGAGTAACGGTGACCCTTACCATTTCTGGGGTGCAGAATCCTGCTTCTATAGAAGGTGCTGGTAGTTTTTACGTGTATGGCTATGAATATGGTAGCGATGAATACAATTATTTTTCAGCATCAAAAAGTGTTACCTATGGAGAAATTGATTTTACCGCATTTCTTACGGATGCTGACGGCACCACGCCAGTATCGAACGTGTACGTCTATGTTTCGTATTATGGTTCTGACACATCTGAATACTATTCTGGTTCAACAGATAACGAAGGTACTGCTTATTTTACAGGTCTCACGAGTGGAAGAACCTATAGTGTTTCGTTTTACTATTATGGTAGCGATACCACCAATAGCATTCCTTCTTCTGCGACGTTCACCTATAGCGGCTTACCGATAGAGCAAGAATATTCTTTCATTGCGCCAAATGTTTCTACACATTTTTTGGATGCCGCAGACCAACCAATAAGCGGAGCCTATTGGTATTTTTATAATACTTCTTATACTGTGTGGAGATACGGAACGACTGATGCTGCGGGTGCCATTTCTGGAGCAACAGATGTTGATGGAAGTTATACATTATACGCCTATTATAACAATAATTACTATTCCTATCCGTTTACTGTCACCAATGGAGTAGCTTCTGGTCTTGACGATCCGATTTCTGTTCCGCCTTCTGAAGTGACAGGAACAGTGATGGCAGGAGACACAGCGGCCGCCAATGTTTCTCTTACACTACATAATCCAAATTGGACCGTGTATCGATACACCACAACCGATGTTAATGGTGCGTTTTCATTTGCCGTCGGCACTACGGGAGAATATACCATTGATGTCAATTCATACGGATTACCCAGCGGTTATTTTTCACCGGATCCAACCACGGTATCGGTAACAGCAGGAGAAGTGAATGACGCCATGACGATTACACTCTCAAGTGCGAGTAAAACAATTAATGGCAGAGTTACAAAGAATGGAACAGCCGTAACTGATGCGACCATTTATGCCTATAATACCAGAACATATGGATGGGCATATACGTCAACAGATAGTGATGGTGAATTTTCACTCGCAGTAACTGGCGGTACATGGTCATTGTCTATCTATCAATCTACTTGGCCATCTACATGGAGTTATACCGGTAGCTCCGTAAGCGTTACATTTGCAAACGACGAAACAGCTGAAACATCCACAGTTGCCTATGATGTAGAAGGGTATGATTCAACGATTACTGGAGCATTTGAATATCCGAATGGAACACTGGTGGGAGCAAATGATGTGTATGTGTATGCCTATGGTGGAGAACAAAACAATGTGTATAGCACGGCCTATACGCAAGCCGATGGTTCATTTAGTATTCCCGTTACTTCTGGTACGTTTAATGTTTATGCATACTTCTATGCTTCTGACGGTTCAAATAACTACAGTATGCCAACTATCGATACTCAAACACTGGAAGAAGATGCTACTGTAAATTTGGGTACCATTACACTTCTAGAAAAGAATAGCCGTATTGAAGGAAGCGTGTTGACGCCAGATGCAGGTGTGCAGAACGTCTATGTTTATGCGTATAAAGATGGTTCCTGGGATTGGGCCTCTGATTCTACTGGTTCAGCTGGAGATTATCAATTATTGGTGAGCGCAGGTGAGTGGCAAGTGTGTATTATGAGCTGGGGGCTTACCAATAGTTCTGGTCAGAATTTGTTGTACACTGGTGGCTGTAAGAACATTGCCGTTGATGAAAATGAAACCGTTGGAGCGCAAGATTTTAATATGACAGTTGCAGACGCTACCTTGAGTTTTGCAGCACAAGACGCTTCAGGAAATACGCTCAGCAATGAATATGGGTGGGCCAGTATCTATGAAGGCTCTGGTGGTGAAAATGGTTGGTATAATTTAGGGTGTTATGTTTCAGCAGGAACATGTTCACTCCAGGTATCTTCTGGTATTGCCTATTCTGTTTCCTATTATTCCTATAGTAACTGGTCGTATACTGCTGATGCTACGACGTATACCTATACCGGTTTGAAGATTGATGGTGCAGACACCTCTTCCGTAACCGCAGATCAAGGGGAAACACAAGAAGTCGTATTACAAATGGCAGAGAATGATGTCATAGTCAATGGTCAATTTTTAGATCAAAATGATGAGCCGGTATATATTAGTGGAAGTGTGTATGCAACGAACGCAAATGGTGGATGGGCCTCAACCTATTTGTATGGTTCTTCAGAATATACGTTGAATATTGCTGCAGGTACGTGGACGATTAGTTATTGGACGTATGGAGATTATCTTTCAAAAGAAAATGCATCACAGCAAATTATTGTGGAGTCTGGTGATTCTCTGACGCGTAATTTATATGTATTACATACTGATGCCACAATTTCAGGAACAGTGTTAGACCCAGAGGGAAACCCGGTAACCACACCAACATATGTTCAGGCATCAACGACGTATGGTGAGAACACAACTGAAACAGGCACAACATATGGTATTATTACGCAAACAACGTATACAGATACAGCAGGAAATTTTAGCATGAGTATTCCAGCAGGGCAGTATTATGTGAGTGCTTCTTCACCGGATTATTCTATTGATCCGCAAGCCGTATTGGTGACTGCAGATACAACAGGTTCTGGTACGGGTGTCACAGTACAATTTGGTCAAACCGATTCAGAAATTACCGGAAGAGTGACAGATGGTTATGGTATCAGTATTAACAATCGTCGTGCTTTGGCAGTGGGCGATGGCGTTGCCGATGTATTTATTGCTGCGTATTCTGCTTATGGTAATGCAACAGATACCAGAACCGATGCAAATGGATACTTTACTATTCCGGCCGTTGCGGGAGATACGGTATACCTTACTGCCATTCAACAATTAGGGACAACAGCCTATTATAGTACTCAAGCAGAAGTCACTGTCGAAGGAACATCTGTTACCCATAATTTGCAGTTAACCAATTCACTCACGTTGCCAGAGCCGCAAATGTTAGAGTTTGATCCTCAGGATGCGGCAGTTATTACGCTTTCTGATGGAACAGAATTGAGTATGCCAGCAAATTCTATAACGAGTGAAAATATTGATTTAGTGCGTGTTGTCGTTACTCCAAAAATAGAATTAGCACATGAACGAGATGCACGGCCACTACGTACTGCTATTGAAATTACTGCAACAGATCAAAATAATACGCCTATCACGCAACTGGCTGGGACAGTTACATTGCGTTTGCCTTATGATGAGGCGGATATAACGGTTATTGGTGTAAGCGAAGAACAATTAATGCTCAATTATTTTGAAGATTCAGCAGATACTTGGACCTCGGTCTCTGGAGCAGTCATTGATACAGAAGAGAACGAATTTGTGATTCCGCTTGATCATTTTTCTCAATTTGCAGTCGTTGCCGCACAAAGTGTCATTGCAAGTGATGGAGGTGATACGGGCGGAGATGGCAGTGATGATAACGGAAACGATACAGATGACAATCCGGATGAAAATGCGACACCAGATGGAATTCTTGAAGCGCCTCTTGGATTATCAGTAGGCAAACGAACAGCAAAAACCGTGAAGGTACAATGGTATGCAGAAGGTGATGCCGCATCCTATGAGGTACAAGTGTTGGATGGAAAGACTGGTGCAGTGGTACGAACCGTTACAACTTCGAATATTTCCAAAATCATAAAAAAATTGAAGACAAATAAGAAATATAGTGTCCGTGTTCGTGCTGTTGGTGTATCGGGTTCGAAATCAGAATGGTGCGAGGCAGTCAATGCTCGTACAAAACCGGCAGCGCCAAAAAATTTGCGAGCGCGATCTATTGAATCTGCTCAAGCAAAATTAGTGTGGAAAAAATCTCGTGGTGTTGTGTCGCAGTATGTAGTAAAAGTATTTTCAAAGAAAAATAAATTAGTGAAAAAGGTTACAACAAAAAAGGCGAATGTGATTGTTACGGGTTTAACACCAGGGAAAAAATATACATTTAGAGTTCGAGCGAAATTTAACAGCAAAAATCTTTCTGTATTTTCCAAAAAGAAAGCATTTACCACAACGGCTTTATAATCTTTGATACGAAATCAAGGGTGTTTACCCGCGGGTACTCCATTCAATGCACGCTTACGCTATTGCATTGAATGGAGTCTCCCTGCAGGCAGGCTTGCTATTTTTGTGAAAAGCGATACCATACCTACGGACACTTTTCTACTCCCGTAAATTAGGGAGTTTTATGATCGCAAAAATTCATTCATTAAATTTACAGGGGCTTGAATGTACCCCCATAGAAATTGAAGTAGATGTTTCTCCTGGCTTACCTACCTGTATTATTGTGGGTTTGCCGGATGCTGCAGTATTTGAAGCGCGCGATCGCGTGCGTTCTGCAATAAAAAATTCTGGGTTTTCCTTTCCAAAAACTCGTGTAACAGTAAATCTTGCTCCGGCGCACACACGGAAAGTCGGCTCATTATTTGACCTGCCAATAGCTATCGGAATTTTAGTAGCTTCAGGAGTCATACAATCTGTGCCAGAAGAATTCATTGTGGGAGAATTGGCATTAGATGGTCGTGTTCGTCCCGTGTGTGGTGCATTGCCTATTGCATATGCGGCAACGCAATTATTTCGTAAATCTATTTATCTTCCACATGAAAACAGTAAAGAAGTTTCCCTTATTTCTACTGGAACGATTATTCCGGTACAGAATTTGCAAGAGCTTGTTTCTTACATCAATAAACATGTACCCCTACCTACAATACACGTTCGATATACAAAACAGAAAAAACATACATCACGAAAGCATGTGAATTTTACTCACGATATGGGTGAAATCATTGGTCAACACGTTGCAAAACGCGCATTGGAAATTGCAGCAGCAGGAGAACACAATATCTTGTTGATGGGTCCGCCAGGGGTGGGAAAAAGCATGTTGGCACGCGCTCTTCCCACTATTCTGCCTTCTATGACTCAACAAGAAATTGTAGAAGCCACCATGCTCTATTCACTGGTTTCTCGAAAATCTGCGGATGTTATTGATGTACGTCCATTTCGTTCGCCGCACCATACGGCATCGGCTGTGGCTGTTATTGGTGGTGGCACGCGTTTACAACCGGGAGAAATTTCTCTTGCTCATCGGGGTGTGTTGTTTTTTGATGAACTGCCAGAATTTCATCGAGATGTATTAGAAGCATTGCGTCAACCACTGGAAGAAGGGATGATTACTATTAGTCGGGCACAAGGAACGGTTGTCTATCCAGCACACTGTATGTTTGTTGCTGCATTGAATCCTTGCCCATGCGGATTTATGGGCTCGCCTGAAGAACAAGATGGCCACCATACACAATGTAGTTGTTCTCCGCTCCAAATTGAACGGTATACTAAAAAAATATCCGGACCATTAATGGATCGTATTGATATAAAAATTCGCGTTCCCTATATTTCGCAATCAGATTTGCAAAAACAACAGACGCAAGCGATTTGCGCCACTAGTGAATTTTCTTCCGTTATTCAACAACGTGTAGAAGCTGCCCGTTCTATACAACGTACAAGACAAAACAAAACAAATGCTGAGTTATCATCAAAGGAAGTACGGCACAGTATTCAATTACAGCCTGCGTCAGAGCAGCTGCTGCATACGGCTATGCAACAATGTGGATTATCAATGCGCACGTATATAAAAACACTCAAAGTTGCACGCACAATTGCAGATATAGAAGATAGCAAACATGTGGAAGAGCAGCATATTGCTGAAGCATTGCGTTACACGGTACTTCCGCATCAGGATTGAGCATCAATAATAACTACAAATTCACCATAGACAGCTTCGCGATTTTTTAATTCATCCAACAGTGCTTGTGCGGTTCCGCGTAAAAATTCTTCATGTTTTTTTGTCAGTTCTCGTGCAAGAATGATGGGTCTATCAGAAGATCCAAAAGCAATAAGCTGTTCTAAACATTTGATAATGCGGTGAGGTGATTCGTAAAACACTACAGTGTCTGCTTGTGCAAGCGCGTGTTGTAGTATTGTTTGTCTGCCTTTTTTATGTGGTAAAAAACCAAGGAAGCTAAATGCTTTAGTAGCGGCTCCCGATGCTTGCAGTGCGGCAAGAAAAGCAGCAGGGCCTGGAATCGGAATAATTGTTGCGCCTATTGCTACTGCACGGTGAATCAGTCGTGACCCTGGGTCAGAAATACCAGGAGTTCCACGATCAGCAACCAATGCAATAGTTTCTCCTTTCTGTAGATAAGAAAGAATTTCGTTTTCTCGGAAAATACTGGATTGTGCATGATAACTTAAAAGTGGACGTTTTGATGTGATGTCGTAATTTTGTAATAATTTAAGCGTTTCTCGCGTATCTTCGCATATAATACGATCCACTTCGTGTAATATACGAATGGCACGATAGGTGATATCCTCCAAATTTCCAATGGGAGTAGCAATAGTATAAAGTATTCCACAGTTCATACATTGTATTTTACCACATTCTCAGGTATAATAAATATAAGCACATCTATTCTATTTAAGCTTTAACCTATTTACCACATGGAGGGCAAAACGAAAGTATTGATTATTGAGGATGATAAATTTTTATCTGAACTTATATCAACAAAATTAAAAAAAGAAGGTTTTGATATTACCTTAGCAACAGATGGTGAAACAGGCTTAAAGCAGGCACTTTCTGTACAGCCGAATATTATTTTACTTGATCTCATGCTGCCAGGAATTGGGGGGTTTGAAGTATTACAAGCGTTGAAGAAAAATGCTGATCCTGCAATTGTGAATATTCCCGTACTTATTTTGAGTAATTTTGGTCAAGAAAGTAAAGTACAAGAAGGGTTAGCTCTTGGTGCGAAGGATTATTTAGTGAAGGCAAACTTTACCACAGGTGAAATTGTTGAAAAAATTAAATCAACACTCGGTATTTAAAAATAGTTTTTTGTAATAGAAATATAAAAAGTATCCCCAAAATAACTGGGGTATTTTTTATTGTATGCAGTTATACGGATTTACAAAGCTACCGCCGACAATACATTCAAAGTGCAGGTGAGAACCGGTTGATCGACCGGTTGATCCTTCTTGTCCAAGCGTTTGTCCACGTCCAACTTGTTGCCCAACCGATACATATATTGCTTGTAAGTGAGCATAATGGGTTACAATCCCATTAGCATGTCGTATTTTTACCGCAAGACCATATGCTCCATTTGAACCGGCGCTAATGACTGTCCCGCTATCTGTAGCCCAAATTGGATCACCAAAATTACCATCAATATCTAGTCCAGTATGTCGGAAACCATAATATTGTGAAATACGACGTGTGTTTGTTGGCCATTGCATTTTAGCCCCACCTGTGACCGGAGCATTCGCAGGAGGCGTGCCACTGCTTCTACCGGCAGAAGCAGACGCGCCACTCCCTCTTCCACTAAATGTATCTCGAACAGACGCCAATTGTACGGTTGGTGGAGTAGGGGGCGGGGGAGGTGGCGGTTCCACTCCATTAGGAATCAGTAACTCATCTCCAGCCGTAATATCAGAGGCACTTAACAGGTGGTTATAATCAACAATATCTTGCACAGATGCTTTATATGTATCTGCAATTGCTTGCAGTGAATCTGCATTTTGAATCACATATTTAAGACCATTTGTTGGCAAGATACGCAATTTTTGCCCTGGTTTAATTAAATCATCAGCAAGATCGTTTTCCCATCGAATCGTATTTGAAGAAATGCCAAATTCAGCTGCGATACTGCTCACAGTATCACCATCTTGCACGGTATATTCGGACACCGTATTGCGTGATTGTTGGTCTTCCTTCATCACTGCAGTTTGTGTAATAGTTGCATTACCCGTGTGTGATGTAATGGTTTTTGCTGTTTCATTATTAGTTTTTGTTTTCTCTTTTGTTCCTTTAGCTGTACTGGCGGTATTTCGAATAACTGCAGATGTATTAATATAACTCACTGCTTCAGGTGTAATAGTGTCAGCGTCAATAACAATATCTTCTGTTTGTGGTTGAACAATACGAGCGACAAGCGAGTGTTCAATAAATTCTTCTGAACGAACTGTTTGTGCTTGGGCGATATTGGTAAATACAACAGCAAACGTTAAAATAATAACAAATAAATGAATGGCGAACCGATGCGTCAGCACAGCAAGCAACTTATGTTGCGCGTGAAAAAATGTTTTCATCTTGTGCAGAGAAAAAAGATATATTTTATACACAGATATCACAATAGGACGAAAAAAGAGTTTCCAAATAAATAGAGAAGATTTGTAGCAAAGAATACCAATAAATTTGAGCACAATTACACCTCGATGCAGGAGCGAAATACCAAATAAAGCGATACGGAGGAGATATTTTTTTACTTTTAGTTGAAGTATTTTCATGACTTGTAGTCAGTATGCTTACTTTTTTTAAAAGGTATTAATCTCAGTAATTTTTTTGTTTTATTATAGGTGTATTGACCATTTTTGATTTTACGAAGTGTTAAGTTATCATGCACGGGGTATTTTGTCAATAGAAAGAGAGTCAATAATTTTCTCAATAATTGCTAATATTAGCAAAAAATTAAGTCAATGAAGAGTAAAATTTTGCTAAATTTAGCAAAAAATGTATACACCATTATGATTGCATACATATTTTGATTGAAGTGAACAAATTTATACTTCTTTACATGATTTAAAAAAATACACTACTGTGGAAATGTATACGTAACAGTTAAGCCAGCTTCAAAGCCGAGCGGTAATTTTTGTCCACCGTCGCTTGGCTGATTTATCACTCCATCATAGTGCCACTCCATTCCCCAAGGTGAATTAAGATCCTCTGCTCGAAGTGTAACACCACCTTTCGTGATATCAGCTGTTTGAGGATTTTCACTAGATCCAATGACGCTTGTTCGTTCTATGTGCAAACCCATACTTAAAAGAGTGTCTTTTTCCCCAAAAGTAATTTCTTTTGTTACTCCACCCTCTACACGAAAACCCACAAATGGCGCTATCCCTTTGCTATATGTCTCACTTCTTGTTTCTGGGTATTTTATGGTTTCCCTCCGAGTAAATGTTGCCCCAGCTATAGCTCCACCTAAAACATATCCCTGCTGACCAACTGGGTGCGTATAGTCTAAACGAAATCCCATTCCAATCCTTTCCATGTTGTCAATGCGTTGAGAATCAACAGCCTGACCTCCATTCAAGTGAAAATCTAAGCCCAATTTTACAGAATCGAGTTGTCGATTTAGATCTAATATTGCTATTTGATTCCGCTGTATTTTCTGTTGAAGTTCTGCCAACATCAGCTGTGTTTTTTTGCATAATTCAGGATTCGTTACTGGTTGCCCTGTTGTGGTATCTACTATAGTTGGGTTCGAGAGATCAGCAGATACATCTGGTTTATGAGCCATAGCAGGTTCTGGTAATGTATTAAAAACAGCCATTAAAGCTACTACTGCTGCTTTGAGTTCA
>DATDUS010000149.1:0-6179 GCA_035290285.1 Patescibacteria group bacterium | reverse complement strand
AAAGCAGATTCTTTCGTAAGTGACAACTCCAAGAGGATGACCACCTCTCCTAATCCGATAGCATACGCATGAATAAGTGTATAATCTCCAATATATTGTTTCAATATTCTTTGAATGAATTCCAAGTGTTCTGATTTAATTTCTAATTCTGGTGTAATCTTTAACAATGCATGTGCGTAGCGACTTGATTTTGCAATATTAAATTTACTCATATACTCTTTGAGCTGATCTTGTTCTATATTTCCGTATAACACATTTTTCCAAAACATTTGTTTACTCTCATGAGTGACTAACTCATGCTCGCGATTCACAAAATCATGAATTTGCACTAAATACTGTTGAATAATGTCTTTTTCACGCACACTTAACTTATCATGTAAAATAACATATCCAGAAAGCAGTTGATTTTGTTTTAACTCAAAAATATCCAAATATTGCTCTTTAATTAAAGCCTGTACATCAAATGATGTTTGTTTCGGTGTAGTAGAAAAAATATTATGTCCCTCTATATCAACAATACTAAAATTAAGAGAAAGTTTCTTAAAATTTTCAATAATTCTCTTAGTAATTATGTCCATAAAGATTGATATAAATATTCATTTATAAACTTCTATGTATTATAAATAAAAAAAATGGATAAGACAATACTAATCTTCTTATATTTGTCCAAAAATATATATTATATTTATACAAATTTCAATTATCATTTTCAATCATATACGTCAGAATATGAATTCTTTTGTTTTTTTGATGTTTTCCTACTTGATAGAGTATACGATTCCATATAAAATAAAAAAGTAAGATAAAGTAATACGTTTATATGATGAATCATAAAAAATATAGTCAACATGAACGTTCCAATCCCATGCATGATCAAGATCGCACACAAAAGCAAAAAAATAATCACATAGTAGAAGCAAGTATTGTACTGTTCTCAAATGTTCATTTTTTACACAATACAACAGAATTAATTCGTCACATTCAAAATATTATTACTGCACATGGAAATGCTGATGATGAAATTAAGCAAGAAAATTCATCTGATAGTATTAGATACAGTATGGGAGAAAAAAATCTCGCTCTGAGCATTGCTCGAAATGTTGAACATGCGTTTAAACAATATCAACCAATAGTTACTATTCATAATCCGGTAAAAAATGAATTTTGGCGCATTACTGTAGAATTTCAAAAACCGAAATCAAGTAGTAAATAATAATTTTTGAAACTTTATATTAAACTTTTATGCATAGACCAACAGACTCTCCTACAACAAACAACGACCCTTTTATATGGTTAACACATGATCATAATCATATTTTATCATTATTTCGACAATTCCTACAACATAAAAATACAACGATTAAATCACGAATCAATACATTCGAACACATAAAACAAGCGGTGGAGAAACACGAAAAAATTGAAGAAAAAATTTTTTATCCAACAGCAAAACGGACAGAAGAGGTACGAGAACTCGGCTTTGAATCGTATGAAGAACATTTTGTATTAAATTTTTTATTAAATAAATTGGATGAGATGCCAAAAGAACATGAAGAGTGGCAACCAACCTTTACTGTATTATTTGAAAATATGGAGCGACATTTTGCGAAAGAAGAAAAAGAAATATTTGAAAAAATGAGAAAATCACTCACTCAAGAACAGTTAAATCAAATTATGGCAGAAATTATTGAACTAACAAAATAGCCCTGCACTACACGTGCATTTATGCCATTTTCTTTTTAAATTCTTCTACCAATACAACAGGCACAGGATCCTGCCCATATTCCAATGCCAAATAATAGGACATCCATGCAATAGTAAAAATCGTGTTAAATATTTGTTCTAACGTGGTATTTCCTTGCATGTGTAATTCTGAAACTGCAATTCCCTTCTCTGTAAAAAGTTCATGTAAAATAGAAAATCGTTTCATGACTCGTGGATGGTCATAACTGTTATGTATTAATATAACATGATATGATCCGATAATATTGGTATAGCCAACCATTTCATTATGATTCAGCTCCGGAAGCACGTTCCAAAAAGCCAACGTTTTGCTATTTTCATTAATTAAAATTTTACATATTCGTGCTACACTTTCACCAAATACATCAGATGAATAAAAAATAGGAACAACATTTTTTGATTGTTTTGCTAACTCTTTCCCTTGTGTTTCACAATTTTTTGGATGTATAGTAGTTGCAAGCATTTGTAATTCTTGAGTACAATCAGGAATAATATGAGAATTACTCAATACTTGTAACATGGCTGCAAACGCATATCCTAAACCAAAACGCGGTTGAAAATCTGGACCGTCATCAGGATACTTTACAAAAGGTACACCATCTTGGATACACAACGCTTCCAATTTTCCGCCTTTTGCAAACCCAACCATAGAATACCCTTTTTCTTTCGCTTCTTTATAACAACTCAGCGCTTCTTCCGTGTTACCTGAATAGGATGAAATAAATATGACACTCTGTTTGTTTGCTTGCCAAGGTAATGTATAGGTTCGACAAACTACAATTGGTAAATGAATTTTTTTATATGCAAGATATGTGATAATGATATCTGCCGGCAATGCCGAACCGCCCATTCCACAAATAATTACTTGCGGTTGGGGAGAAATTTTGATATTTTTTGTACATTCTAACGCCTGCTCAAATTGTTGAGGAAAGTGCAGAATGACATCTTGCAAATTGAGTGTATTCATAATAAAAATCAATAAAATAAATTATGTATGTGCATTTATGTTACCATACCAATAATACTTTTTAAATAGAAAGATTCTGGAAAATAGGCGGATATTGGATGATCTGGGCTTTGGTGAATTATATGAAGTATACGTATTTGCTGGTTATTTTGTATAGATGCTTTTCGCACTATACGCAGTAATTCTTCTTGAGTAAGATGTTGTGAGCAACTGGATGTAACAAATAATCCGCCTTTTTTTACAAAACGCAACGCTGCTCGATTAAGAAAATGATACGCTTTTATACCAGCATCAATATGCTTTTGTGATTTAATAAGTGCAGGAGGATCCATAACAACCATATCAAATTGCTTTTGTTTTTGTGCGACCCATTGAAATATATCTGCATTCTCACAAGTAAAACGATCTGCTGGTATATGATGTAGTTGTGCGTGTTGCGCGCATAACGCGAGCGCCTGCTCAGAAGAATCAACATTGTGTATAGAAGTGGCGCCACCAACAAATGCAGAAATGCCTGTTGCGCCAGAATAAGAAAATAGATTTACTATTTGCTTTTGGGCTGCGTAACGTTTCACAAAATTTCGTAGATCCTTTTGATCTAAAAAAAATCCTGTTTTTTGACCTGCAAGCACATCGGCAATATAGGTTACTCCATATTCCTGAAACTGAACCCCACATTTTGGAAGAGAACCATATACAACAGAACGCACAATCGGTAATTTTTCTCTTTCTCGTTCACTTATATCACTCTTTTCCACAATGCATTTCGGATGAAACACTTCAATAAGTGCAGCAATAATCATCTGTCGTAATTGATCCATTCCTGCGGTTGCAATTTGAATAACAATCGTTTCTCCAAATCGATCCACAATTAATCCTGGAATACCATCTGCTTCTCCAAAGATTAACCGATAACCCGTTGTTTCAGTATATAAATCATATCCGAATATTGCGCGATCACGTTCGGCATTATGAAATTTATTGATAAACCATTGAGTCGAAATATCTACTTCACCAAATTCTAATACCCGTACAGCAATTTGTGAATGTGCTGAATAGGTACCGGTCGCAAGAATATGATTTTGCGCATCACAAATAAAAACAATCGCACCATGTATTGGAAACTCTGTTTCATTTCGTATTATTCCACCAGAAAAAATCCAGGGATGATGATATTGCACACTTGTTGCTCTTTTCGATTCTAACTTCAATGTAGGATAAGAAGCTGCCATGTGATTACTATGGTACTGGGGTGGGTAGAGGAGTTTCACTCGCAGTCTCAGTTGTTGTTGCTTCGGTTGATTGAGCGGAACTTTCACCACCAAATTTTTTGAATAGTAAATCTGCCATGCCGTAAGAACTAAAAATAATCATTAATCCAACAATAGCCCATGTAACAACAGCTTTTCCTGTTTTTACTCGTTCTTGATTACCTGAAGAAATAAGCATTAAAAATCCTCCGTATACAAAGAGTAACAATGCAATCACTCCCAAATATTCTAATACGTGTTTAATAACAGAAGCAATCAACTGTGTTGGATTACTTGTACTAATAGGATTTGTAAAAGATGTGTCAGCAAATGCGGGTAATGCAAACAATGCAATACATGCGGCAGTCATAAAAATGATTCGGTTTTTCATGGTAACACTATTAGCATCTCACTTTTTCTATCATTACTATAGCACATATGGCAAAAAAACAAAACCACCCTCATGTGTAGAAGGTGGTTTGTGTGACTGTTTTGTTCAAATAAACTCTATGCTTTCACTTTAGTTTTAAATGCTTTCCATTTTGTGAATTTTGAACATCCGACAGTATTACATGCTTTTATACGGAATTGATAACGAGTATTGGCTTTCAATTTTTTTACTGCTTTCTTTTTGAGTTCAACATTATTGTATTTATTCCATCTTTTTTGTTTTTTTACCTTGTATTTGCGAAGCTGCACTTTATACTTTGTTACTGTTGTGTCCCCTGTCGGTTTTTTCCATGTAAGGAGCGCTGATGTACGCGTCACTTTTTTGGCTTTTAAGGAACGTGGTTTTTTTGGTTTTTCACCTTGTGCATTAGCAAGCCGCTGATTATACACTAACCCCACTTGTGAAAAGTGACTTAATGTAAAGGTAATAGTATTAGCATCAATATCTTGAGCTGCATTATTGGTATTTTGCCATGCCCCTGTTTCATCATCATAATACTTCGGTAAAATGGTTGTTTCATCAATGCCTAATGCATCAAGAGCCTCTTGATTATACGGAGCAATTAACGTAATATCATTATTAAAATTTCCTGAAATAAGTACATTGCTGCCATCATAGGCTTCAAAATTCCATGGGAAACCAAATGGTGCATCGGTATAAGTTTTCACTGTTTTTAATTCTGGGTCTGCGGTAATCGTTACATTTCCAGATGTTGCTAAGGCATTTGCTGGAATATTAATCTTTGATCCATCTGGCAATACAATATTCTTTGGTTGGGTCGCATCAAATGTTTCACTAAATGATTCGGGAATCATGAAAAATGATTCTTGAAGCGTTAAATTCTGTGTATATGATCCTGCGCCGGTCACATTGACTGTTGTATCCCATTGTGTTGAAAACCATGAACGCGAGCCATCTTGATTCATTATGTCAGTTCCACAGAATACATGCCATGTTCCTTTCAGCGCATTCAGCGAATAGGTATTGGAAAAGCTATCACTAAATGAATTATATCCTTCATCTGCCCAACCATTACACCAGAGCATATTCATATCATCTGCAGTTTTACCAGAACCTTCTTCAAAAGACACAGTACCACTAATGGTTGCATTTGATTCCTGGAATATGAATGTTTGAGAAACGTTGTCTTCTTTCGTTAGGTCAATGCGTGTTGCTGCAGGACCAATAAGGTTTGATTTGCTCGAAGGCATGCCCACCCAACATTCATATTCATGATTTGTAACTAATCCAACAACTGCTACACCATCTGCACCAGACTGAGATCCATTTTCAATAACTTTACCACCGTCAAAGTCTCCCAATACTTTTCCCTCTAATTCTGGCCAATTTCCACAGTGTACGTGTGCATTTGCAACAGGAGCTCCTTCAGTATCTTTTAATGTTGCTGTCAGTGTACCAGAAATTTCATACACGGTAATTGTATGGGTAACTGAATCCCCATCAACAACAGTTATGCCTGCTTCCGGTCCACCGCCCCACACAGAAATATAATTTGATTGACCTTCAAACCATACACCAAAATTATAGGTGCCAGGAGCAAGGCGAATGGTTGCAACACCGTTTTGAACCGGCGAATCAATATGCCCCATATCCATACTATTTGCTGTTGCCCGAGCATTTGATGCTGTGATCAAATTATTGTCCTGATCTTTTATATAGATCGTTGCTGTTGCTGTACGTTCTAACAAAGTGAATTCAATGGTTTCGTTTTCTCCATCAGTAAACGTATATTGCTGTTCGCCAGCTG
>DATDUS010000148.1:0-4148 GCA_035290285.1 Patescibacteria group bacterium | reverse complement strand
CAATGCTTGTTCTTCTAACACTTTTGCTTGTTTAATAGATGTTTTTAAACGAGCATTTTCCACAATCAACTCTTTTATTTGATTTTCAAGCTCACGTTGTTTTGCGCTTATTTCCTCATTTGATTGTTGATCAGTGGAACGAAATCGTTTATTTTCAAATGTTCTTACCCATCCATACAGTTGAGATTGGATTGGTTGTATGCTGAGCGATAAAATATTTTCAATTGGCTTAGTTATTTTTAGATAATGCAACAGTAATAATACAAATAATAAAAAAAACAGTAATACGGCCTTTGAGGTTATTAATTTTCTCCACCGCCGAATCATAGAATACTATGTATCATTACTATACTAAATCAGTTTGATTGGTGACAAACAATTCTTTGGATGATTCAATATCTTCAAGAATAATTCCAGTCCCACGGACAACAGCGGTCAGTGGGTCGTCTACTACTTTTACCGGTATTGATAATTCCTCAGCAATTTTTTTATCAAAGCCCCTTAATAATGCTGAGCCACCAGATAAGAAGACTCCTTTTTCATAAATATCTGCCACTAATTCAGGCGGGGTTAATTCCATAACTAGTTTTACATTGTCGACAATAAGATTAATCGAACGTGAAATCGCTTCACGAATATGATTACTATTTATCAAAATTTCATGTGGAAGACCAGAAATAAGATCACGACCACGAACATGCATTTCTTGTACTTCTCCATCGTCATACACAGAACCAATGGTTATTTTTGCTTCTTCTGCGGTTTTTTCGCCCAACAATATGTTAAAGTTATCTCGGACATAGTTAATGATATTTTTATTCAGCTCATCACCCGCAAGTCGAAGTGATTTCCAAGACACAATTCCGCTTAAGGAGATCACTGCAATACCTGTAGTACCTGCTCCAATATCTATAATCATGTTACCTGTTGATTGTTGAATAGACATACGAGAGCCAATAGCTGCTGCCATCGGCTGTTCAATGAGGAACACCTCTCTTGCACCAGCGTTCATGACTGCATCTTCAACCGCTTTACGTTCTACTTCTGTAATATCTAATGGAATGGAAATAATGACGCGCGGTCGTGCAAAAAAAGAAAATGATTCACGGTGAACTGTATCAATAAAATGTTTTAACATTTTTTCTGCTACTTCAAAATCCGAAACAACACCATCAAGGAGTGGACGTGAAGCAATAATATGATTTGGTGTTTTTCCAATCATCTGTTTTGCTTCTTGCCCAACCGCAATAATTTGATCATTACGAGAATTAATAGCCACAACAGATGGTTCGTTAATGACAATACCTTTATCTTTGACATATAACAGGGTATTAGCTGTTCCAATATCAATTCCTAAATCTTGAGAGAACGATTTGAACACATTATTGAACATATCAAAAAAAACAAATGCTAAAAAATCAACTTCTTTATTCTAACTATTCATGTACTCAAAGTCAAGAACTTTGAACACAAAATGTGTTCAAATAGAATTTAGGAACGATAAAGGAATTGCAATAATTGATATTGAGAAATGTCTTTAATAGTCACAAGTAGAATGAGTAATAGTAGAAAAATAAATCCAATATTATGCACAATTGCTTCAATTTTTTGATTCACAGGTTTCTTGCGTATTTTTTCTATAATCACAAATACAATACGTCCACCATCTAATGCAGGAATAGGTAATAAATTGAAAATTCCCAAGTTAATTGATAACAGAGCCATAAATTGCAAGAGCGAGACAAATCCGAGTCGTGCCACTTCGCCAGTTATTGCTGCAATACCAATGGGGCCAGCTAAATCTTGACCAACTTTTCCTTGCGTAAAAATATTCTTTACCAATAAACCAAGAGAAATAAAAATTTGTTTTGTGGCGTTCCCCGTTGTTTTTATACCTTCCCAAATTGATTGATACCACGGATATGATATCGTAGCAATATCTTGAAGACCAACACCAATTCCAATAAATGATTGCTCATTATATACAATGCGTTGAGAAGCAACTGCAATTGTTATCTTTTCTTGGTCACGCTGTATGATTAATTGTGATGGTTCTCCTTCTTTTTTTTGAGTGATTTGTTGTTGAAACGTTTCAGCACTATTAATGATTTGCGAATTAATCGAAAGAATAGTATCATCTGGTTTCAGCCCACTTTCAGATGCTGGGCTGTTGGGAATAATTGCAGATAGAACAACTCGTTGATTTGAAATGTGTGCACCACGTTCTGCTGTTGTTGGATCAGTAGAAACTCCAATAAAAAATGTAAGAGAAAACAGTACAACGGCAAAAACAATATTCATGAATATACCAGCAAAAAGAATAAAAAATTTCCGACTAAATGATTTTGTCGCAAAACTATTCGGATCCCGCTTTGTAGTAGAAATTTGCTCCTCATCTCCTGCAACACCTTTAATTTTGACAAATCCGCCTAAAGGAATCCAATTAAGAGAATAGATCGTGTCCCCTATTTTTTTTCCAAAGATACGTGGTGGAAATCCAAATCCAAATTCATCTACGGAAACCCCAGATTTTTTTGCAACAATAAAATGTCCCAACTCATGAACGAGTACCAATAACCCGAGTACAAGAATAAAGATAATAATAGTGAAAATAGTAGACATTATAGTGACATTAATTCATTTGCTTTTGCTTCCTCGATTTTTTTTATTTTTTCATTATAGTCATCAACAATGTGCTGTATTTCCTTTTCCTGATAAAAAAAATCATCTTCTGAAATTTCACTGTTCTTTTTTTGTTCTTTTATTTCTTTGAGCAATTGTTCGCGTGTTTTACGAATTGCAATATGCGATTCTTCAACAATATTTTTCATATATTTCACGAGTTCTTTCCGACGTTCTTCAGTAGGTGGTGGAAATGCAATACGAATAAGCGGGCCATTTATAACAGGGTTGAGTTGCAATTTGCTTTCACGAAGTGCAGATTCAATATTCTTTATCACTGATTTATCCCACGGTTGAATAACTAAAAGCTGCGGTTCGGGTGTTTGTATAGTGGCTAGTTCTTGTAAAGGCATCTTTGCATTATATGCATCTACTATGATTGTTTCTACCATAGCCGGATTTGCATGACTTGTTTGCATTGAACGTAATTGATTCTGTAGTGAAATAATTATTTTTTCAAATTGATCTGTTTGTTGCATATGATTATTTATTTGGTTGGCGGTTGAACAAAAAATCCAGTGCGTTTTTTCTTTATAACTTGTACTCCTGCATACAGAATATCTGTATTTTCTGGATGTATAATACAGGTGGTTATAATACCGGAAGATGGAAAATCTGCAATAGTAGACCAAGTGTTTCCACCATCGTGCGTAACATGAATCAAGTGACCGACAGTAAGAAATAGTGTATTC
Source organism: Patescibacteria group bacterium (assembly GCA_035290285.1). GTDB lineage: Bacteria > Patescibacteriota > Patescibacteriia > UBA9570 > XYC2-FULL-38-9 > DATDUS01. The sequence goes on along the minus strand of DATDUS010000148.1, from coordinate 774 downwards.
GAATCTTTCGGGTGAATAACAATATTTTGAATTTCTGCATTTTGTTCGGCACCGCGTTCTATCAGTGTGTTCACAAACGACCAGTTCATACCACCATTTGTAGTTTTTATTATGCCATCAGCAGTCACAACGTACAGCGTGTCTGGATGGTTTGGATCCATTGTAAATCGTTTTACTGTATGGGCACCTCCTGCTTTTTGATCTTTTTTGAATTGCTCAAATGTTTCTGTAGTGAATAAATCTGTCCACGTATTTCCACCATCAACTGATTTATGAATAGTCGTGTCTAATTCAAGTACGTACAATATTTGATTATTTTGTGGGTTACTTATAACGCCAATGATTGGCTCTGAAATCACTTTTAATACTTTCCAATTAATACCAGCATTTTCACTAATGAGTAATGTCCCAATAGATGTTCCAGCAATGATACGTTTCGGATTGGATGTATCAACAGAAAGACGTGTAATAATTGCTCCTTGCGTATCTGTATAAATTTCATCCCATTGTTCTCCCCCATCTGTAGATTGAATAATGTTATTATTAATGACTGCGTAAACAGTGGTTGCGTTCGTAGGATCTATAATAATATCGCGAATACGACCAGCATTAATTGGTAGCTGTCTCCATTGTTCGCCAGCTGAATCAGTTTTAAAAATTCCATTCTCTAAGGTTCCAAGATACATGATTGAAGGGTTTGTATGATCAAATCGCATCACTGTTGCGCTTACTCCTGCAATAGTGAGTGTTTTTTTGCGTTCTTGACCTAAAAAT
>DATDUS010000147.1:0-4181 GCA_035290285.1 Patescibacteria group bacterium | reverse complement strand
CTATTTTGCTCTCGTTTACTGCATATGCAGAAAAAGTGGGTGTAAAAATTGCGGTGGGAGATGTGGATGGTGATGGCGAGAAAGAAATTGTCACGATTCCTGCAAAACATACAAGAAATCCACGTTTAAAAGTATTTAATTTAGCAGGAGAAGAAGAAATAAATAATTGTATTTGGAATCAACGATTAAAAAAAGCCAGGCGGCACGATCTTGCTGTTGGTGATGTGAATAACGATGGAGTAGATGAAATAATTATTTTTTCTGGTACGATAAAAAAAGGCATTCGTGTATATAGTATAAAGAAACAAAATACAGTAGAGTTGTTAGGCAAATATGTGGGTGATTTACTGCGCCATAGCTATGCTCATGGCGCGGTTGTTGCTGTTGCAAATGTTGATATCGCTACAGATGCAGCAGAAATTGTCACAGCGCCAGCCAGCGGTACGGCACGTGTAGATTTATGGAAATTTCATAATGGTAAAATACAATTTGTATCAAACGCAACCTTTGATACCAGTGCTACCTATTCACGTGGAATGCAGATTGGCACAGAGCGCGGAGCAATATATGGATATTTTCGTGTGAATAAAGGAATGCTGAGTAAATATACTTATTCGAGTGCAAATATATTTCAGGTAGGAGACATGTTGATTCATCCAATAGGAATGATTGGTGACTTGGCTGTCGTAGGAAAACAATTGGTTGTATCAAACTGGAAGAAAAAGGAAATCAATATTTATAATACAAATGGTGATAAAACCTTCACTTTTACTGTTGATAGCAGGGGAGCATTTTTGGATTATTTAAGTCAGTAGTAAATATTTTTTGCTAATATTGGCTCTATTTTTGTTTTTTATTATACACAGGTTTACAATCTTGTGGTTTTTGCCAAAAAACTGTACAATTATCCAGTGTAATCATTATTAATTAACTAAGTATAAATAAAAAACCATGAGAAAACCAATGACAAAATCTCAAATGATTGCCCTGCTTTCTGAAAAGACCAGCATGAGCAAAAAAGATGTCACAAGTTTTATAGATACACTTGTTGGCGTTATTTATGACGAAACAAAAGAAGCGGGTGTTTGTACTCTTCCAGGGCTTGGTAAACTCGTAAAGAAAACACGTAATGCACGTGTCGGTCGCAATCCGGCAACTGGTGAACAAATTCAAATTCCTGCAAAGACTGTCTGTAAATTTCGTTTGTCAAAAGCAGCAAAAGATGCAATTCTTTCATAATTCATCCTATTGTTTCACGATCGTTCTTGTATAACGTGATACATCGCATATAAAAAGGGCTCAACTAAACATTGAGCCTTTTTTATATATAATAATACAAAAATACACCAAGAAAAATGCTTTGGTAGATAAGACTGGTTCGATATCGAATGGGGGTATGAATGAGATTATGAAATTCCATGTGAAATGTATACTGTTTTTTTAAAAACCAGTGATAGCAGCCTTGTATTTTTTGTAGAGTGCCGATATATCGTTTTTTAAATTGATGTTGATTTTTTGTATGAAGAGTCATGAGTATGTCTGGCAAGACCCCGCCAATAATCGCTGCTGTAATAAGAGAAACTTGATATTGAGGTGTGTAATTGAGAATAATGAGTGTAATAACAATAAGAAAAAACAGATCAATCGCTGCAGAAATAAGTGCAAGAGCATCTCTGGTATTGTGAACATGACGCCAGTACAGCCACTCATCACCATGAGGAATAACATCGGTAAGGTAATGGCTTGATAATGCTACAGTAAATCCAACAAGAGGATTAGCAGTCCACTGCGTTACCATTATTCCAATAGCGGCATGCGTGGTGAGCATCATAAAAAGTTTTCGAATATTTTTGCTGTTGCGGGGGCCGGATTTGAACCGGCGACCTGCTGGTTATGAGCCAGCCGAGCTGCCAGGCTGCTCCACCCCGCGCATCATTTGTTGTTCTGATTCTATAGAACAACAGAATAATGTGCAGGTTCGAGTACTACTTCTGGCTGAAGTCTGTACACCATATCAGATATAGAAGATTTTGACAAATGAAGGGGTGCCGGAGGAGAGAATCGAACTCTCACAGGGTTGCCCCCGCGCGATCTTGAGTCGCGTGCGTCTACCAATTTCACCACTCCGGCTGAAATGCGCTATTAACTGTAAAAAAATTAACAGCATTTGTCAACCAATGTATGGATTCTGCTTTTCACCAGTACACAGTAGTAGAATATTTTACAGTATTTTGGTATAGTACAAGGTATCGATATGGCTAGAATTATTTCCATTGTGAATCAGAAAGGCGGCGTTGGTAAAACAACAACGGCTATTAATCTTGCAAGCAGTCTTGCAAAAGAAGGAAAACGGGTATTACTCATTGATATGGATGCTCAAGGAAATGCAACCTCTGGTATTGGTATTGATACTCAACAAGTTGAACGTTCACTGTATAATGTGTTAGTTCATGGCACACCGCTTGAAGATATTATTTTACTTACGCAAGTTGAACGTTTAGACATTGCACCTTCACATGTTGACCTTGCCGGTGCCGCAGTGGAGCTTGTTCCCATTGACAGAAGGGAATTTCGACTCAGAGAAGCAATAGCAGCATTGACTGTTGCTTATGATTTTATTTTAATTGATTGTCCTCCATCACTCGGGTTGTTGACCATTAATGGCATTGTTGGTTCTAATGAAGTGTTGATTCCTGTGCAAACCGAATATTATGCTTTAGAAGGGTTGGGTCAACTATTACGAACATTAGAATTAATTCAGCAGCATTTGCAGCCGCAATTGAGTATTGTAGGTGCTGTGCTAACGATGTTTGATAAACGAAATCGTTTATCTGATGCTGTATTTCGTGATATTTATCAACATTTTCCGTATACAGTATTTCGTTCGGTCATTCCGCGCAATGTGCGGCTAGCAGAAGCGCCTTCATATGGAAAACCAATTTCTGAATATGATCCGTTTTCCAAAGGAGCGCGCGCATATATGAAGCTTGCGCGAGAAATAATTTTGAGTACTCCGCCACAGCAGCCTTCTCCTCAACAATCTTCTGATTCAATACTTAATACCACAAATAATACAACCATATGACAAAAGGTTTAGGAAGAGGATTGAGTTCACTTATTCCTCCAAAAATGAATTCATTTGCTGTAGATGCAGAAATTGCTGCATCATCAAAAGATTTACGAGAAGAAAGTACAATAAAAATTTATGAAATTCCTCTTCAAGATATTGAACGGAATCCCCAGCAACCGCGACAACATTTTGATCAAAAAAGTTTAGAAGAATTACAAGTTTCTATTCTAGAGTATGGTTTGTTGGAACCGATTGTTGTTACGCCTGTTTCGGAAAAACGATGGCAAATTGTTGCTGGTGAGCGCCGTTTTCGCGCTTTCCGTAATTTACAAAAAAAGACAATCCCCGCCATTATACGCAGTTCCTCTGATTTGGAACGGTTAGAGTTAGCTCTTATCGAAAATATTCAACGTCAAGATTTACACCCCATAGAAAAAGCAAAAAGTTTTGCTCTGTTGATTAATGAATTCGGACTAACGCAAGAACAAGCAGCAAAAAAAATGGGTCTTGCACGTTCTTCCGTCGCAAATAGTATCCGTTTGCTGGATTTACCCACAGAAATTCAATTAGGTCTTGCGCAAGGAATTATTTCAGAAGGACACGCCAAAGTATTATTAAGTCTTCCTACAGAAAAAGAACGATTGAATGTCTATCATCAAATGACAAAAGGAGCAGTGATGAGCGTGAAAGATTTAGCATCAACTATTGATGCAAATACGCAGAAACAAAAATCATCACACCGCAGTATTATTGATTATGAATTACAATCTGTTGAGGATCGTTTACAATCCTCTTTAAGAACCAAAGTGCGTATTCAGAAAAAACAAAATGGGGCAAAGCGCATTATCATTGATACGTATTCTGAGGAAGAGTTTAAACACGTGATCCAAAAAATGGAATAAGGAACTGTAATAAATTATTTTGAAACAGTGACTTAATGGGTATGTATGAGTCGTTATTCAGCCAACAATAAGAAAGGAACGATTTTTTTTGTTTATGTAATTGCGAATATGAGCACGTGCGGTATTTGTTTTAACAAATTCTAACCAACTTTCTGATGGTCCTTGTTTTTTTGGTGCAGTAAAAATTTCTACAACATCACCACTTTTCA
>DATDUS010000146.1:0-6775 GCA_035290285.1 Patescibacteria group bacterium | reverse complement strand
CCGGAGGATCTCATCCCAACACCCGCACCCCTCGACTACGTCTGGAAATGCGATGGAGATGCAACATGCATCTCTTATTGGTGCAGGAGGATGAAAAATCCGCCTGAACTCGGCTGTTTGGAGGCGGAAAACAGGTTAATCTGGTTGAACTAACGCCTTGATTGGGTTCGGCAGTACCAGATGTGTTGAAAGTTTTGGAGGAACTTTCCGCATAAAAACTGCCTTTTTTTGTTTGACAAAATGTATTATCATTGAGTATCATTTATTCATGAAGAAACATACCCGAACAATCCACTCATCTTCCTATTCCAAAGGTTAACCGTGGGATAGTTTTAAATACGTCTATTTATAGAAATTCCCCACGGGGAAATTTTTTTATTTTTTACCTATGTTTCATCACATCAACACAATATTCTCATTCTCATCACGATCACAAAGTCAGTACCCCGTAGGGTAACGTGTTTTGAATATTGATTGTTGATTACACACACGTCTCTCTAACGGGGAGACGTGTTTTTATATTTGATACTTCGGATTCAGCAACATAGTGAGAACAGTTCTCACTATTCTGCTGAACCCGAGCAATTTCGTTTCGGTGTTCAGCACGTGCGATCAACGAACTGATGGAGGACATATGTTTCGTATCAATCCAACATGTGAAGAGGTTAACTGCCATAAAGCCGGCAATGTAGGCTTGGTTTGTACGTGCACATGCACTACAGGAGAAGCTAATTTTAATGCCTGTGGAATTGTACGTATTAAACGTAACGCCCGTGGAGACAAGTGTGTCGTCACCACGCATTACGGCATTGATAACGACGGTGGAACGCACGCCTTAGCCGATGAGATCACTGGCTTGACGAACAAGAAAGAGTTGCTGCCCTTCTACATACGAAGGCGATTCCAGCTACACTAATCACCTGCGTTCCCAATTGCAGTGAATAGTGCATTCAACTTCGTACAATGTCTTGCCTCGATCCATCGATCAGAACTCTGAAAGCACAATGCTTGTCAGAGCGGCTTAATCACCTCTGTGGTTAAGCCGATTTTTATGCTCATGAAGCCTGTGAAGATGCATTAGAAAATAATGAGGGAAAAATGATTTGGGATTTTACTGCACCGTCTGCAGGATACAATACGGTCGGCCGAGAATTTCTGGAATACTTTATGAAAAAGAGAACAAAGATGGGTATTTGGGTTTCACAAATTGCAGCAAGAAATGCGTGGTCTGAATTAGTACAATCAGAAGATGAAAAATATTTACGCAAAACATATCTCATTCCGAAAGAATTTGGTATTGATACAGAGCTCGCCATTTACGATAATAAAGTATTAATGGCGTCATTTTCTGCAGAGCGCCCTTTAGCTGTTATTGTGGAAGACAAAGGAATTGCTGAATCCCTCAAAACAATTTTTCGGTACGTGGAAACAACAATAGCAAAAGGGTAACACACTTTTATTTTTTTCAACTTGTAGAACCAAAAAAAATTGAGTAATCTACAAGCATGAAAACACAGCGGTATTCTTTCTTACTGATTGGCATCGCCCTCTTTCTTGCAGTGCTTATTGTGTACCACTTAAAATTTTCTTTGTCCTTCATCTGGCCAACAAATACGAATTTGCTCTTTCGTGGTGATTGGGCGCAACACTATCTTTCTTGGGAAATGTTTCGCTTATTACCGTGGCAAGTCCCATTAGGTACATTGACGAACTATTTTTATCCTGTTGTTACAAACATTGGGTATACAGATACTATTCCGTTGTTTGCCTTCTTTTTCAAATTATTTTCTCCACTCCTGCCGAGTGATTTTCAATATATTGGCTTATGGTTTTTACTCTGTTTTGTATTACAAGCTTTTTTTGGAGTATTAATAATGCGTGCTTTAAAAATTACGAATCCTATCGGCATGTTTGCCGGAGCCATGCTTTTTACACTCAGTCCTGTATTATTATTTCGCAGCGGACACCCAGCACTCTGTGCACAGTGGCTTATTGTAGGATCGCTTTGGGTATATGTAAATGATTTTACGCAGCAGCATCCAACACGACCAAAAATAATTCAACTCATTCTACTTCTGCTCAGCGGTTTTATTCATCCGTATCTTGCTATCATTGTTTTCAGTTTTACTCTCGCCTACTTTTTTCGATTATGGGCCATAGAAAAAAAGATGCACCTGCTCTATTTCATTGCCTGGACTTCTTGCGCAACATGCATTTTGCTTTCTTCGTGGTATATCATTGGTTATTTCTCGCTGCCTTCACAAGACGCTTGGGGAACAGGTGGATCATTTGTACTCTATTCTACAAATCTTCTTGCGTTTATGAACCCTTTCAAATATTCACCTTTTCTACCAGATATTCCACTGCCTCTCAACACTCAGTTCGAGGGGTTTGCCTATCTTGGACTCGGCATATTGCTCTTTATCCCTATTATTGGCATAAAAAAAATAGTCGATTCCATAACACACAAACGATACTACAACACCTTGCACACAAAAAAAGATTGGCGCATATGGATACCACTCATTATTATTGCTGCTGCTTTTACCATTTTTTCACTCAGTAACGTTGTAAATTTCGGATCACATGTACTCTTCACGTATCCTCTACCAGAAAAGTTCATTCCACTCACCAATACATTCCGCGCCTGCGGACGCTTTATTTGGGTACTGTACTATTGCATTGTGGTTTTCTTATTCGCTGCACTGAGCCGATCTCATTTTTCTCAAAAAGGGGTAGCCATCATACTCATGATGACCTTAATCATACAAATTGTAGACATTTCAAAGCTGATCTATAACGGACATACAGTGCCTACAGCAAAACCCTATCAATCAACACTCAGTGCACCATGGGGTGATGTGGTGAAAAATCGGCATCTCATTGTTATGTATCCTCCTTTTCGACAAGATTATGTACATCCTGGGGATTATACAAAGTTTGTTTATTTAGCACACCAACACAACCTTGCTATTACCACTGGTTACCTGGCTCGATATAATTCAAAAGCCTATGCCAATTATTTAAGCGAAATAGAATATGCTTTACAAAACGGGCAACCCAATCAAAAAGCACTATATATTACCACGCAAAACCAGCAAGAAAAATTTACACCGTGGCTGAATAAACACTTAGTGAGCAAACAACTGCTTGATGGTTATATCATTTTTTTACCAATATCATCACAGTAACTCATATCACCTTTCTGTCACACTTTTTATAAGCAAAAAACAATAAATAGCACTATTGCTGTAAACATGCTAAGGTTAATATCAATGACAAAACCTCTCAAATTTGATTTTATTGTTGTCTATAGTAATACGAATACATATAGTGCCACAAATAAAAAATATACAGGAACATCTCCTTTTTCTAAAAAGGGAAACTATGCATCATGTAATTCTGCATATGAGTATCTTTTACAATACAGCAGGCGCGTAGGATTGCATGCTGCATTCAGTACGGTGGATGATATATCTGGAACTGGAGAATTTTCTTCTTATTGGATCTTCAACAAAGTCTGGAAACGTGTACAACATACAGCACAAACGTTTGTTATTTTTGATAAGTTTTCAAATTTAACAAATGTGAATGCCTCAGCTTATAAAATGCTCATAGGGACTCACAATCGTATTGTTCTCTATCATAATCATAAAGTCCGAACATTATTTGATAACAAGCTCACAACACACAGCAAACTGAATCAATATATGCTGCCAACCGTTTCTATTAAACTAGACTCTAAAAAAACAATTTCCAAAGCAAAAAAGGCACTCAAAATACAGATAAACAACCATTTACACACTAATGATTTCACACATGAACTCATACTCAAGGATATTTTTGGAGGCGGCGGAGATCATATTTACAAAATTCAAACAGATGCTCGTTTTAAAAAAATTGCTGCCGATACCGCTGATGTACAATTTTTATTACAGCCGTTTATTCATACAAGCAATTTTAATACAGGAAAAATGAATGGACTCACAGATCTTCGTGTGATTATTGGAAATAATACCATGCTACAAAGTTACATCCGTACTGCCAAAAAAGGTGATTTTCGTGCTAATATCAAACAAGGAGGATCTATCGATTATGTTCCTATTCATAAAATTCCTCAGCAAGTAATTGACATGATTGCACAGATTCAAAAATCGACAGATCTGAAAGATGCACTGTATACACTCGATTTCATCTGCAGCCAAAATGGAAACCTCTACCTTATAGAAGGTAATGCCAGCCCAGGTCTTACGTGGTCAAATATTGAAGATGAAAAACGAGCAAAGCAGTTGATGCGAATCATCGTAAAACAATTACAAATGATGTCAGAAAAAAATTTATAACCTTGTTCAGAGAAGCTGACCCAAATTATATAAGCTTTATTCATGCGGATTTCCTGTGACAGTATAATGAAACAATACAAACTATTTTATATGTTTATTTTTTAATACGAATATTTTTTGATATAGTGCGAGTTTTATATGCTGCCTTAAACTGTGCTTTTTGTGGAGTCCAACGTACTTGATATTGTCCAGAACCTTTGATAGTAAATATAACTCGCCCGTTTTTCGTTTTCACACTCGTATTCTTTTGTACGAATCGAAATTTTCCATTCACTTTTTTATACAATTTTAATCGTTGTTTGTTAATTGGTTTTTCCGTCACCGTATCACTTAATGTCGCACGTATTTTCGCAAAACCATTCTTCTTGGGTTTTAATTTTTTTACTGTCAATGTTGCTTTAGATTTATAACGATACACACCCGTACCGGCACTAATAAAATCATCAAACAGAAGAACATTCACATTTTCATCTATCAATCCGGTATAAAATGTTCCGCATGTGCTGCCATCATATACACATTTAAAAATATAGGCTGTACCAGCCGGACGAGCACTTCCAATATACACTGTTTTTCCGTCTGGCTCTGCTGCAAGCGCTTTCCCCCACATGTCTTCATTTAAACCCTCTATAACCTGAGACCATGTATGCCAACCGTCACTTCCATCTGTACTCAAAAATAAACCTCCATGAAACGACCCCGCTAAACCACTGTCAGCAACCGCTGCATAAACATATTCAGTATCACTCACATACAGCACATCACTGACGAGTTTTCCATAGAGTGGGTGATCACTTGCTTCGCTCACATGAGTCCAGGCCGAACCATCATATGTATATATGCCACGCTGCGCACTATCATCACTCTGTTCTGAACCTACGCCAGCAATTAATACATTGTTTGTACTATCATAGGTAATGGCATTCACTGGCGTACTCGGCATGCCCAAGTCTGTCCATGTTGCACCATCGTCTGTGCTTTTTATCACTCCTCCAGAAAATTCACCGCCTTCTTCTATTGTATATGCCAGATACAACGTACTGTTTTCAACATCGTACTCAAAATCCACAAATGAACCACTCACATCTGTAGTGACCGGATCCCAAGCACTTCCTCCATCTGTAGAACGATAGATAGTAGAGGTTGTGGCGAGCACAATATCCGAATTTGTTGGATGTACCCACACGCTATTTGTGCCATCGATACTACTATCTGGCAGAATAAACTCACTCCAGGTTGGATCATTCCCTGCGGTAATAGAAGAATTAAAATTCTCTGATTTTACATATCCACCATACACCGCAAACCACGCTACTTCTTTGTCAGCAGTGAGTGATATATCAACTACTGTTGCGCCAGTAATGCCAGAATAGTGTTCTGTCCATGTATCGGCATGGTTGGTGCTTTTTGCAAGACCACGCCCTGATTGTATATACCAAATATCATTCACCGAATCGATCTCGAAAAAATTTCCTTTCAGTAATACAGAAGATTCATACATATTCCAATTTGCACCATTGTCGAGCGTATACCAATTCCCAATACTCACTCTTCCATCTGCATGAATAGCAATTCCTTTGATATGATTCACCGGAGAATCCATACTTTCCCATACCCCTTCTGACCCGGACGCGGTATATTCTACACCATCATTCCCTGCAAGAATGAGATAATTTTCATTTGTTGGGTGAATTTCAATAACAGAATAATCTCCTGATTTGCTGGTTGCTGTCCATGTATGCCCATTGTCGACTGAAGAGTATAGCGTGCGTATATGAGAGTCGCTGCTAGAAGAAAGTGCATACCACGTATCATTTGCTGAGCTATAGGCAAAATCACTTGGACTGTTATTGACCTCGTCAATATCCACACGTTCTAATGTCGCACCATCATCTGTACTCACAACTACACCGCCTTGCCGATAGACGGAGATCAGTGTTCCATTTGCATATTCCATATTTTGGCCAAAATCATTAAGACCATCTGCCTCACCCAATGCTTCCCACGTCACCCCATTATCTTGTGTTCTGTAGAGAGTAATTCCACCAATCATAAATGCTGTCTGTGCTGTATCTGATGCTTCCACATCAATAATAGCTCCAAAATCTGCATTATTTTGAGCTGGACCTGACCATGTTTCAGCCAAATCAGTCGAAACAAAAATACCATTAGCACTGTTACACGCTACATATAATGTATCGTTTAGTGTACTCGTGCTGCTTGACCCAAGAGCTAATTGTTCTGCGTAACATCCTTCTAAATCCAAACTTTCACGTAATGCGCCTGTTTGATCTCCATCAAAACTGCTGGCGTGTGTACTCGTAGTTTCAAATAAAAAACTGCATAGTATCATTGTTACTATGCTCACGATTCGAACAAATGGATGATGAATCATATTTCCTCCTTAATTTATTATATTCTTTATATAAAGT
>DATDUS010000145.1:0-2880 GCA_035290285.1 Patescibacteria group bacterium | reverse complement strand
AGCCCCCATACATGGATAGTAAGGAAACCGAGAGAAATGTGCGTCCATTGAAAATAGGGAATCATACAGCTTATTTTTAGGCATGTTATTTTGGTATAGATCAGTATGTGGATGTTGGGGCAGGTGTCGTGGATGTGGATAGAGAAGAAGCTGATGTTACAAAAAACTGTTGTTGAAACCATTGCATACAATAATTCATGCCTTCCTCAAAACCTGTGGCTTGTTCTTGTTCCATAAAACCGTGTGTAACAGCAGAATCTTTTGGTGTATACCATGTGAGCATAGATGCGTCAAACTGTTCTGCAAGTAATTCGCTTTGTGCGATCGGCACAACCATATCCATGGTACTGTGTTCAATAAGAGCAGGGATGCGTAATGGTGTTTTTTTCTTTATTGACAATGTATTCAGGCAAAGCTCTGGTTGTGTTTCATGTTGACACCCTGTTTGCAGAACAAATTGCTGAGCTTGTTTTTGATTTTGTGTTTGAAGATAGCGATAATATTCATCGGGATGCGTAATACCATAAAAACTCATAAACCCTGCAACCGGTTTTGCTGTTTTTTGTATAGCAGCAAGAGCAATATATGCACCGCGATCAATGCCTAATACTGTCAACGGATACTGTTCTGCATCAAAGCGTTCTCGTATTGAATCTATTGCGGAAGTGACATCCACTACATCTCCTTGTCCATAGGCGCTGTTTCTCCAATCAACTGTCACTGTTAAAACAGACAATTCTCTTGTGAACCGCTCTCCTAATAATTGCGCAATGGCATCAGTAGCGATTGCATCTCCTCCTTTTCCTCCATGAACGATCACAATAATGGGAAACGGACCGTTTCCTTTTGGCTTCGAAAGTCTGGCACGAATCGGTTCGGTGTCGCTTGCAATAAATCCGACTTCTTTATTGTATACTGCTTCAGCGCTCAGTGAAAATCGTGGGAAGACTGATCTTTGTTCCATCAGGGGAGCTGCTTGTTGCATATAAGTCTTCAAACGCTGTAATGAATGTGTCGATTCCAAAGCAATCTGATCTTTTTTTATAAAATATAATATCAAGGCACTCACAATCATCACGACAAATATAATAAGGGTCAGAGGATGAATTGATTGTTCTTGAGATTTTTTCATATGTCTTATGATTCTTCACCTATCTTACCACACCTTTATGTATTCGTTCACACTACTTTAGGCATCTTGCCAAAATAATTTACGCATTTCGCACTCATCTTCACGCCATCTGTGTCCTAAAAATTTCTCGAAATATCTCGATATTCCTCGAAATTTTTTGAACAAATCTGGCACAAACCTGAGCACGAACTGCACATATTATTTTGGCAAGATGCCTTACTTTCGTTTACATACTTTTTTGATTTTTGAAATAATGAATGGTGCGGTAATATTAAATTTTTTCCATAACTCTTTTGCCTGGCCTGATTCACCAAATTGGTCATGCACTCCAATAAATTCCATTGCAACAGGAAAACGCTGTACTAATGCTTCTGGAACCGCACTTCCCAAACCTGCCGCTATTTGATGCTCTTCGACGGAAACAAGACATCGAGTCTTGCGAACAGAGCGAAGAATGGTTAGTACATCAAGCGGTTTTATGGTATGCACATTAATGACTTCAACCGAAAGTATATGACGCAATGCATAGGCTGCTTGCAATGCCATATACACGAGTGGACCACAGGCCACAACTGTCACATCACTCCCTTTCCAATACACATCTGCCTTTCCAAGCAAAAATGGAGTTTCTGTAGTCGTAAACACTGGCGATTTTTCTCGTGCAACACGCAAATATGCTGGATAGGAATCCTGTGCAAGTGCCAAAGTTGCTTTTGCCGCTTGCAGTGCATCTGCGGGCACTACCACTTTCATATTCGGTAAAACACGCATTAAAGCAAGATCTTCTAACATTTGATGTGTTGCACCATCTGGTCCAACCGTAAGTCCAGCATGAGAACCAACAATTTTCACTGGCTGATCATTATAACAAACAGTCGTACGAATTTGCTCCCAATTTCTTCCAGGTGAAAAAGCGGCAAATGCAGCACAAAAAGGAATCTTTCCTTCTGCTGCAAGTCCTGAACCTACAGTGACAAGATTTTGTTCAGCAACGCCAACTTGAATAAAACGTTCCGGAAATTGTTTTGCAAATTCGGTCATTTTGGTTGATTCTGTTAAATCCGCACTCACACCAACAATGCGTGAATTTTGTTCCGCAGCTGCACACAATCCTTTGCCAAACCCATCACGCGTTGCAGAAAGAGGCAACTCTTTTTCCAATAAAACATTTGGATGCAGATGCATACGCGTATTCATTGACATATCACTCATATTGTTAATATTCATATGCATTTTCTTCAATTTGATGACGAACTTGTTGTAATTCTTGTAGCGCTTGTTCTGTTTCTGTATTATTTGGTGCTTTTCCATGCCATTGATAATCATTCTCCATATATTTCACACCTTTTCCCGGAATCGTACGAGCAATAATCACTACTGGTTTTCCTTGTATACGTTGCGCTGCTGCTATTGCATTGATGATTTCCTCATATCGATGACCATTGATTTCTAACACATGCCAATTAAACGCTTTATATTTTTTTGCCAATGAATCAAGCGGCATCACTTCTTCAGTATTTCCTTCTATTTGAATATAATTACGATCAATAATATACACCAGGTTATCCAATGTATATTTTGCTGCGCACATAACAGCCTCCCACACATTCCCTTCCTGATGCTCGCCATCAGATCCTAAGACAATAATTCGATGATGCTTTTTATCCATTTTTGCCGCAAGCGCCATGCCAATTCCCTGAGATAACCCAGAACCCAAAGGACCGCTCGATGTTTCAATACCCGGCAAT
>DATDUS010000144.1:0-2503 GCA_035290285.1 Patescibacteria group bacterium | reverse complement strand
CCCAGAACCAGTAGAACCAACCCCAACTCCAACCCCAGAACCAGTAGAACCAACCCCAACTCCAACCCCAGAACCAGTAGAACCAACCCCAACCCCTGAAACAGTTATTATTTCGGAAGAGGGCAGTACTATCACAGAGTTAACCATGACTTCTGTTAAAGCTACAAAAAAAGGTTACAAAGTAGTATATAGCGATGGTTCAGAAAAAGCAGTTAAAATTTACAAAAACGATAGTGATAATAAAACTAAAGTTAAATATTATGCTGATCAAGGATTAGTACTGGTATTACAATCCAATGGTAAAAAATTGGCACTTGTTAATGTACAGACCGGTAAAGTTATAAAAAAAGTACAATTGGCTGACAATACTTTTAATCAACAATCTTTAAAAATAGCTAAAATTCAAAATAAAAAATGTGCTGTGATTACTCTTCGTGGTCACAAAAGAGAAGAATCAAAAGTGGTTATTGTACGTTTAAACTTACATAAACAAAATATTACAAAAAAAGATTCAATTAAACTTTCAAGCACAAAGCTTACTGTGAATAAAACTGAACCAAAGAACAAGAAAGTACATGTTACAGATAGCAATGGAAACAAATATGAAATTAAAGTAAATGCTGACTTTAAAGCCACTTTAGTTCTTCCTTAATGAGTTGATACATGATGTAAAGTAGTATAACTCCAAGAAGCCGAATCAGAGAAAAAGAAGGCTCAATTGTGAGTGATTCTATTTTGTTATACAATGAGCCTATGCCTAGAATACAAAATCATTCTGTGCTCCGTCGGCATTCAATACAGCCGCTCACGCAACAGCGAAATGTGATAGATAGAACTCTTTTGATGATTATTGGAACATTACTTATTTTTGGTATTATCATGATTACTTCAGCAAGTTTTTGGACAGCAGAAACCGATCCAAATATTCGCGATGGATATTATTATATTAAGCATCAACTGCTCTATGGCGTCCTGTTGGGTCTTTTGGCATTTTATGTGATGAGTAAAATTAATTATCATTACTGGCGTCGATATGCATTTCCGATTGCAATTTTTTCTATGTTTTTATTATTTTCCGTATTTATTCCAGGCATTGGAAAGGAATTACTTGGTGCAAAACGATGGATTCATATTGGTGGCTTTTTTTTTCAACCTTCTGAAGTGATTAAATTAACATTTCTTATTTATTTAGCTGCTTGGCTAGAAAAACATGGAAAACAAGTAGAAGATATTTCCTATGGTTTAGCTTCTTTTTTAACCATGCTTGGTTTTTTAGTATTAATGGTTGCTGTTGCACAAAAAGATTTGGGTACCACTATGGTTATTTCTGTTGTTTCCATTATCGTATATTTTGCAGCAGGTGCTCCATGGAAACATCTTGGATTGATATTTTTAGGTGGAGTTATTGCATTTTTCTTGCTTATCAAAATAGCGCCATTTCGTGCGGATCGTTTGACTGTTTTTTTGCATCCGGAAACAGATCCACAAGGAATTGGGTATCATGCAAATCAAGCACTACTTGCTATTGGCTCTGGTGGGTTATTTGGTCGAGGACTCAATCATTCATTGCAAAAATACAATTATCTTCCAGAACCGGCAACAGATTCCATTTTTGCTATTATTTCAGAGGAATTGGGGTTTTTGTTTTCTTTGGGTATTATTGCGCTGTATCTTTTTTTTATTATTAAAGCAGTGCAAATTGGAAGAAAAGCACCTGATCAATTTGGAAAATTACTTGCCATTGGTATTGCATCGTGGGTTGGATTTCAGGCGTTTATTAATATTGGTGCCATGTTGTCGATTGTGCCACTCACAGGTATTCCATTGCCATTTATCAGTTATGGAAGTTCTTCGTTAATTATGTTACTTGCCGCAACCGGAGTATTAGCCAATATTTCACGCAGAACATAAAATATGCGCATTTTATTAACCGGAGGTGGAACATTAGGATCTGTCAGCCCTTTGCTTGCCACTATTCCACAATTACAAGCACAAAAGCATGAAGTGCGTTTTATTGGTACATATACTGGCCCAGAACGTTCGATTGTACTGCAATATCATATTTCATTTTATGCTATTCTTGCGCCTAAATTTCATCGTTTTTTGACGTGGAAACACCTACTCATTCCATTTGAATTTTTTATTGCATTCTTTCAATCAGTGGTACAGTTATTACGATGGCGTCCGGATGTGATCGTATCAGCTGGTGGGTTTGTTTCTGTTCCGCTTGTATGGGTAGGATGGTTTTTACGCATTCCTGCTATCATTCATCAGCAAGATTTGCTGCCTGGAATGGCAAATAAACTCATGCAGCCTTTTGCACATAACATTACCGTGGCATTTGAAAATTCATTACATTATTTTCCAAAAAATAAAACAGAATGGATCGGTAACCCAGTGCGCGACCTTACACCAACAACAGATGTGATTCATATAGATCCGGCTTACAGAACTGTATTGATTTTTGGCGGCGGCACAGGTGCTATGGCAATAAATGAGTTCG
>DATDUS010000143.1:0-3681 GCA_035290285.1 Patescibacteria group bacterium | reverse complement strand
ATCTACTTCCTTTCCTTCTTTTGTTCGCAGGTAGTGTAATGCTGTTCGCTTTCCACGATAATCTATACGTTCGTATACATATTTCAATAAACAGACGGCTACCATATTTTCAAAACGTTTACCTGTATCGTTTAACACCATGCCAGTATCAAAAAAATATATTTTGGGTTCTTTTAGAAGTGACCGCGCAATATTTTTAGTAAAGGGAGTCACACGAAAAACAATATACAACGATTCAAGAATGTTGATATATTTTTTTACGGTCATTGGAGAAATGCCAACATCGTATGCTATAGAGGAGTAGGAAATGGGTGATCCAACCATTTCACGCAACATGTCTAATAGTAATTGAATTGCTCGTAAATTATGAATGTTTTCAAAATCAAGAATATCTTCTCGAATAAGCCCGTCAATATACTGCATACGCCACCGGTCAGCATCTTCACCAGTCTCTACTAAAAACGGTTCAGGAAAACCACCTCGTTGCATAAACCGATCAATATTTTTTGAAAATGGCGTATCATGCAACTCTGCCGGAGAGAAGGGGAAAAGATGATGCGTAAATTGTCTGCCAGCCAATGATTCACCACCAGAACGGAATGTATCTAGCCGTGCGCTGCCAGTGACCAAAATACAGAGATGTGCTGTTTTAGTATCAAATACTCCTTTAATGTAGGTTTTCCAATCTGGCATTTTATGTAATTCATCAAGTATCAGGAGGTCAGTAGATTCTAGCCATGCTTCATCTTGAATGATTTTTCGATCGGCACGTTTGTCGTAATTCAGGTACACCGGATGCTGGAACGATGTTGCAATTTTTTTTGCAAGATATGTTTTGCCAGCTTGTCGTGGGCCAACCAAAAACACCATTTTTTTACGTAAATCCTTTAAAATGGCAGCATATTGGGTTCGTTTCATATATGACTATTATATACTAGATTATAAAATAGTCAAGACTTTTCGATATTTTAGTATAGAATAGCCAATTGCTATTATGTAATAAACTCAAGAAAATTATCTTTGGTAATGGTTTTAAATTCCGCATTCGAATAGGTGCTGAGCCACTCTTTAGGCACTTTGCTTTTTTTTGATCCCCATTTTATTTCATAGCCAAATAATTTTCCTTCGCGTTCTTCTACCCAATCAATTTCTTTTTTATCATATGTGCGCCAGAAATAATTATTGGAACGTATTTCCTCATACATCTGTTTTTTTACCCGTTCCATAACAATGTAATTTTCCCACAACATTCCCACATCATTTCGTACATGTAGTTGATTGAAATTATTTATGAGTGCATTTCGAATACCATTATCATAAAAATAGTAGCGTGATGTTTTGGTGACTTCTTTTCGTAAATTTCTACTAAATCCACGAATATTCATGATGATAAAAGATCGTTCTAATACATCTAAATATCGATACACTGTGTCTTTATGCAATTCTAAGGCATTTGCTAATTCAGATAATGACACCTCTTTTCCAATTTGAAATGCAAGAAGGGTGAGAAGATCACGCACAATTTTTTCGTTCTTTACTTGCCCGAGCGCCAGAATATCACGGAATAAATAAGAATCAATAATTTCATCCAGATATTCTTTTTTTTCTTTATATGATGTGAGCCGAAATAATTCTGGATAGGTACCATAAATAAGATATTGATCAAGAGTTTCTAAATAATATGGAACGTTTGTATGGGCAATAATTTCTTTTACAGAAATAGGGTACAAACAAATTGTTTTTTTTCTACCAGTTAATGGTTCGCCTACTTGTTGCGCAAGAGAAAATGCTGCAGAGCCGCTCGCTATAACCGAAATATTTGGGATGTAGTCAACGATAATTTTGAGGTTTGCACCGATGTTTGGAATAAGTTGAGCTTCATCAATAATAAGAATGGAATGGTTCCCAATAAATGAGCGTAGAGGTTCAATATTTTGTGCAGAAAGACCTTCTTGTGTTGTTCGCGTATCCCCACGCACAAAAAGGATTTCGTGAGATGATGGATGTTGTTTTATGAATTGCTCTAATAATGTTGTTTTTCCTACACGACGTGGGCCATACAGCAAAAGTACTTTATTTTTTTGAATTTTTTGTTGAAGTAAAGGAAAGGCCAGTCTTTCAATATTTTTTAACATATTTATAAATACAGACATTTATATGTCTATATTTTATCAAATTCCGCTATTTTGTCAATACTTGAGCCAAATCTACGAATTTTCGATGATACAGTGTCGCAAATGAGGTGATTTCCGTCAGTTTAGGAAGTAATTACAAGTTTTTTACCATGTATTCTCCGCAACCTTCGAGCGTATAGCCAAGTTTGCGGAAATATTCGCGTACACCAATGCCGGCAATCACGGCAATTTTTTTGTATCCTGCTTCTTTTGCGATTTTTTCAGCTTCTTGCATAAGCCTTCGGCCAAACCCTAAATGTTGCACAGCACTTTTGCCGGAATTGATTGCTGCTAATTTTCCGTACGTATGAATTTCACGAATGAGCGCGGTGTCTTGCAGTTCTGGCATCCAATGTTTTTTGAGGTGTTGTAAACGTAAACGAGTGAATGCATAGAGTGTTTTTTTATCGTGAGATTCAAAACTGAGAAATAATTCTGTACCACCAGAAGCTTCATATTCTCGACACACTAATTCCACATCTTCTGCAGTGACCATGGAAGAACGTGGTTCACGGCAACGAATACACCGGCACGCTACTCCTTGGCGTTCCATAATTTGGCGTAAATTGTTTGTGGTGTTGCCAGCAATAATACTTGTGCTTGGAATATCTCGAATGAGGCGTTCAATACGCACCCATTCTGGAACGAGTTTTTTAATATCAATCAGCAGCTGCAATAATTCTTCTTGTGTATAGGGTTTGTATTTTCCTTCTTTCCACCATTGGTAGAGTACTGCGCTTTTTACCACAACGGTTGGGTAAATTTTGACATGGTCTGGTTGAAAGTTTGGTGTTTGAAATGCGTCGCGAATGGTTTGCACATCGGTTTCTACTGTTGCACCCGGCAGGTTTTGCATGTAGTGGTGAGAAATTTTAAAACCGGCTTCTTTAAGTATGCGTGTTGCTGTAATGACTTGTTCATTTGTTTGGTCGCGCTTTGTTAAATTTAACACGGCTTGGTTTGTGGTTTGCACACCAAGTTGTACGCGCGTGCAGCCTAAATAGCGCATGCGTTTTACTTCTTCATGTGTTACGTGGTCTGGCCTAGTTTCAAGTGTTAAGCCAATCACGCGGTGTGGGGCAGTTTCGTTTTTCGTTTTTGCTTCTTGCCAGTTTGCGGATTCTATTTCATTGAACGCATCAAAACAGCGTTTTAAAAACCATTCTTGATATTCTGTGTTGTAGGTTGTCCAGGTACCGCCTAATACAATCAGTTCGCATTTATCGGTTGTGTGCCCGTTTTCTTCAAGCGATTGTAGCCGTGCAGACACTTGGCGAAATGGATCAAACTCATGCTTTACAGCGCGTGCAGCGCCCGGCTCTTCAGGAAGGTATGATTTTGGCATGCGTGCTTCAGTAGGGCAGTACACACACCGGCCAGGGCAGTAATACGGTTTGGTGAGAACAGTGATAACCGCAACGCCCGAAAGGTTGCGAATGTTCCGTTTTGAAAACAGCGTCCAGAGTTGTTCATTTTTTTCGAGGTCGCCATTTGCTATCATTTTTTT
>DATDUS010000142.1:0-2249 GCA_035290285.1 Patescibacteria group bacterium | reverse complement strand
AGAATGGCTCAATCAATGCAATATTCTTATTGGAGTGCAAAAAGAAAAAGAACTGATTTTTACTAATGTTGGTAGAGTGATTGCACTGATGATGTATCATAATAAAGTAATTGACATTCTCGATACGGCAAAAGAAAAAATACAAGAAATTAATCCAGTCAAAATATTTGGAAACATTGTTTCAGGCCAGTTAGTAGATAATGCCATAGTATTTTTTTCAACTGAATTGATCCTTGATTATCTTTCAAAAGAAAAAATTAAACGCATGTTAGTGGATAATACTCCTCAAGAAGCTGTGGATGAATTTTTTAATCTGCTTTCTCCTGATACCAATAACAGCAATTTTGCAGCACTGATCGTACAACGAACAAAACCTCAACAAGAAATTGTTCAAACTACTCATACAATAAAGCCCGAAAATTATCAAAATGAAGCATTAACAACAAAAAATAATACTCATTCTGATTCCATGGCAGAGCTTATGGGAAAACAAGCACAAACTGAAGAATTTCTTACTTCTTCCATCTGGCCCAGTTTCAAAAAACGGGTACAACAACGTATGGAGTCGTTCGTAGAACGATATCAAAAACCGATCAATGAATCAAAAGAGCATACAATGTTACCCATGACTCATTCTACGCAAGCTCTACGAACACAGGCAAGCAATCGACCAGCTATGCAACATGCTCCTCATACAGCAACAACCGTTATCACCCGAATCGGAAAAATCATTGGTCAGATTCTTTTCTTTGTATTCAATCTCTTCAAACGCTGTATAGTATGGATAATGCGTGCTCTGACACAATGGTGGAACGGCCGAAAACATACTTCTGTACAATCACACAGGAAGAATACTATACATAGATTGCCGCGCATACAAGGAATGGCAAGCACTATTTTTGCACGAATCGTACGCTGGTTTACTTCCCTCACTACCATTCAAAAGACTTTTTTTATTGTAGCGATTATTGTACTGCTTATTTTTGCACAATCTGTTATTAATCGTGATGAAAAGAAAACCACAAAAACAAATGAAGATCAATATGCACAAACTCTCAGCACAGTAGATTTAAAAATTAATGAAGGCAAGGCAAAATTATTATATGATACTGATGCAGCACGATTATTTTTTATTGAAGCTCGTACAACACTCGAGCAAATTCCAAAAGATTCCACTAGTTATCAAGAACGTGGAACAGAATTAGAAAATGTCATTTCTGCACAACTAAAACGACTCAATAAAGTGATCACTGTCGAAAATCCTACTTCTGTAGTCGATTTTTCAACAGCAAATGCTGATGCATCGGTTGGCAATATGATTCTTTTGGGAGCAAGCATATATGGTTTTGATAAAAAAACGCTTCTGGTGTACCGTTCTCAGTTAGAAAACAAAGAAACATCTACGGTTGATTTAACGGCAGATGGCGATAAAACATTTACAGAAGCTGTGAAGGTTGGTCCGGGTCTTGGGGTGGTGCAACTTTCAGATCAATCATTTGCATTCTTTAATCCGATTAAGGAAGCTCTCTCTTCATTAACACTTAATGCTCCGGAAAAAGACCAACAAATTGTTGATTTATTCTTATTTGGACAATCGCGTTTATATTCTCTTGATGTAAAAAATAATCAAATTTATCGATATCAAAAATCCGGAGAGGCTTTTTCGAGCGGTTCTCGATGGATTACAGAAAGTGGTGTTGATTTACATAATGCTGTTTCGCTTGCCATTGATGGTGATGTATATATTTTAAATAATACTGGAGAAATTATTAAATTCTCTGCAGGAAAGAAAAATACTGGTTTCTCTGTTTCGAGCATTGACCCAACACTGACCAGTGGTGACAGCATATATACTGACGAAAATACGAAAAATTTGTATGTATTGGATGCCAAGAATCAACGTATTGTAGTGTTAACTAAAGAAGGTACATTATTTGCACAATATACGTCTTCTGCATTTTCCGATTTGCAAGACATGATTATTGATGAAGCAAATAAAAAAATGTATATTTTAAACGGTTCAACCGTATACGAAGTGCAATTACAAGATGCAGAACAAATTGATGCGGCACAAACCCAATCAAACGGATAATTGAAATTGTGCAAAATAAAAACCCCGAGTGATCGGGATTTTTTGTTTTTTGAAAGATAGTTTATTTGAGAGTAACTGTTGCGCCTGCTTCTTCTAATTTCTTTTTGAGTGTTTCTGCTTCCTCTTTCTTCGCTTTTTCTTTTACGACTTTTGGCGC
>DATDUS010000141.1:0-5081 GCA_035290285.1 Patescibacteria group bacterium | reverse complement strand
AAGTCCGAGCATTTTTGCTACTTTATCAAATGCTTCTCCTACTGCATCATCACGAGTCTCTCCAAGTATACGATAAGAACCAAAACGTTCCAAATACACAATCATCGTATGCCCCCCACTGACGAGCAATGCAATAGCGGGAAATTGAATATTCGGATGTTCCACAAAGGTGGAAGCAATATGAGCCTCCATATGATTTACACCAATAAGCGGAATATTGCGTGTTACTGCAATGGTTTTTGCAGTCTCTACACCAACTAAAAGCGGTGCAATAAGCCCAGGCCCACGCGTAACAGCAATCACATGCATGTCGCTCATTGTTTTCTGCGCTTCTTTCAGAGCTTGTTGAATAGTAGGTATTATAGTACTCGCATGACGGCGCGCTGCAATCTCCGGCACAATGCCACCGGTGCGTGCATGATTTTGTGTTACAACAATATTTGATTGAATAACATACTGTAATGCATGATTGTGTTTGTGTACCTGAACAACCGAAACTCCTGTATCATCACATGATGTTTCAATACCAAGAATATTCATAAAAACGTTTACACATTTATTTGAACCAGGGAGGATGTACGCTTATTTTGTTGGTTTCTTTTCCACTAATATTTGTTTTCGCTCGGCAAAGCCTGTACCCACAGGAATCAGTTTTCCAATAATCACATTCTCTTTTAATCCAAGAAGTTCATCTACCTTACCCGATACTGCGGCTTCAATTAATACTTTCGCAGTTTCTTGGAAAGAAGCAGCCGAAAGGAAGGAATCTACCGATAACGAAGCTTTAGTAATGCCTAACAATACCGGTTCAACCACTGCGGGCTTACCATTTTTTGTTACTTTTGCAGCCTCATTTGCATCTGTTAATGTTGTGCGAGAAATAACATCTCCAACAACAAGATCAGTATCTTTTGGATCTAATACCATTAATCGTGCAAACATTTGACGAATAATAATTTCAATATGTTTATCATTCAATTTCTGACCTTGTGAAGAATAAATATATTGAATTTCTTTCAGAATATATTTTTGCACTGCTTCAACGCCACGCAATGCATACACTTCATACAGATCCAAATTACCCTCTGTCAACTGTTGTCCTACGGTTATTAATTCACCCTTTTTTACCCAAACACCATATCCTGCGGGTATTGCATATTCTCTTACTTTTTCTTCAGTGCCAA
Organism: Patescibacteria group bacterium; assembly: GCA_035290285.1. Lineage (GTDB taxonomy): Bacteria > Patescibacteriota > Patescibacteriia > UBA9570 > XYC2-FULL-38-9 > DATDUS01. The sequence continues at coordinate 3,897 of DATDUS010000141.1, read as the reverse complement.
ATAGTGTGATTTTTGTTTTATCTACTTTCACTTCGCCTTTTACACGTGCTTTTACCGGACCTTCTTCCGTTTCATATAATACTGCGCCTTTGCGAACTTTTTCTCCATCTTTTACAAATACTTTTTCATCCTTTTTAACTGCATATTTTTCTTGCACATCGGCTACATAGGTCACTTGAATAGTTTTTTCTCGTTCTTGTTCAAGAATATCTAGAACTGTACCATCAACATCTGCAATGATTGCAGATTTTTTTAATGGTCGTGCTTCGAACAATTCTTCAACGCGAGGCAAACCTTGAGTGATGTCTGCACCTGCCACACCACCTGTATGAAAGGTTCTCATAGTAAGCTGTGTGCCAGGCTCACCAATAGATTGCGCAGCAATAATACCAACCGCAGTACCCATTACCACAGGCATGTTATTACCAAGATTATAGCCATAACACGCTTGGCACACTCCACGACTTAACTCACAGGTCAGCACAGAGCGAACCAATGCATCCTGAATATCTTTCTTTCTGATATCTTCAAGATCTTGGGTGCTCACCAATGTTCCCTTTTTGAGCAATACTTTTCCAGTTGCATCACATAAATCTTCAGCTAATACACGCCCCCAAATACGATCAACTAATTCTTCACCCATTTCATCTGATTCTTTGGCGGTAATCCGAAGACCCTTATGTGTACCGCAATCTTCAGAATTAATCACCATATCTTGTGCCACATCAACCAAACGACGGGTCAGGTATCCGGCGTTTGCAGTACGAAGCGCTGTATCAGACAACCCCTTACGAGCACCATGTGTAGAAATAAAGTATTCCAAAACATCAAACCCTTCCTTAAAATTTGCTTTCACAGGTAACTCAATCGTTTCTCCTGAAGGATTAATCACTAAACCTTTCATACCCATCATCTGCGTTGTTTGACCCCAAGAACCACGAGCTCCCGAGTTGATCATGGTATAAGCAGGACTATTTCTGTCCAATGCTTTCTGACACAGTTTCATAATATCATCTTTTGTTTTCGTCCAAATTTCAATAACCTTTGTGCGTCGTTCTTCATCTGTCAATAACCCCATGTTGTAGTGCTGTTGTACCACATCAACTTCTGCTTCTGATTTTTTGATCATTTCTTTTTTTTGCGGAGGCACCACCACATCATCCATTCCCCAACTCATTCCAGAAGAGGTAATATAGTGAATAGCTAAATTTTTCACATCATCCAATAGTTGAACAGTGCGCTCACGACCATGTTGATGCAAACAAAAAGCAATAATATTTTTTAACCCCTTTTTGTCAACTACTTCATTCAAAAATTGCTGATCTTCTGGAAGAATTTGATTAAAAATAATTCTACCAGCGCTTGTTTCAACAATTTGCCCATCAATTTTTACTTTTATTGTAGTTTGCAAATGTGTACGTCCAATCTGGTAAGAGAAAATTGCTTCATCTGAAGAGGCAAATGCCAATAAATTCTTTTCCTCGTTCTTCTCTTTTGCAAAGGTTAAATAATATGCGCCCAAAACAATGTCTTGTGAGGGGGTGACAATTGGTTCGCCTGTTGCTGGTTTCAATAAATTATGGGTAGAAAGCATGATGTTCTTTGCTTCTTCTTTTGCTTCACGAGAAAGTGGCACATGAACTGCCATCTGATCTCCATCAAAATCTGCATTAAATGCGGTACACACGAGTGGGTGAATTTGAATAGCCTTGCCTTCAATCAATAATGGTTGAAATGCTTGAATACCAAGGCGATGCAACGTCGGTGCACGATTTAATAATACGTGTGCATCTTTTGTCACTTCTTCAAGAATGTCCCATACTTCTGGCCGATTGGATTCAATGAACCGATTTGCGGAACGAACATTATATACATGTTCGCGTTCAATGAGCTTGGCAATAACAAATGATTTGAATAACTCCAGTGCCATTTTCTTTGGTAAACCACATTGGTGCAGTTTCAAGTGAGCGCCAACCACAATCACAGAACGACCAGAGTAGTCTACACGTTTACCAAGTAAGTTCTGACGAAATCGTCCTTGCTTTCCTTTTAACATATCAGCAAGTGATTTTAGTTGTCGCTTTTGACCGGTAGAGGCCGTGACTGTTTTACCATGGCGCGCACCATTATCTATTAATGCGTCTACTGCTTCCTGCAACATACGCTTTTCATTGCGCTGAATTACTTCTGGAGCATTTAATTCTTTCAGCCGTTTCAACCGATTGTTGCGGTTAATAACACGTCGATACAAATCATTTAAATCAGATGCGGCAAAGCGTCCACCATCTAATTGCACCATTGGCCGTTGATCTGGAGGAATAATCGGAATTGCTTGCATAACCATCCAATCAGGACGGATATTATTTCGCAAAAGATTTTTTACTAATTTTAATCGTCGACGTAAGCGATGTTGTTGATTTTTACTCGCCACCTCTAACTCTTGTTCTAATGCCTTTTCCATTTCCGCCAAATGAATGCGTGTCAAGAGTATATTGATCGCTTCTGCACCAATAGATGCCTCAAATACATGACCGTACTTTAACGATAAATCATAATATTGGCTCTCTGAAATAATCTGCATGGGTTGTAAAGAAGAAAGTTCTTTGCGAGCAATACTGGCTGCATCTTCCATATCCTTAATTTTCTCATCCCGCATGATCGCAGCATTGATCAATTCTTGTTCCAATGCTTTTTCTTTTTTTGCTGCTTCTTTTGCACTGAGTGTTGCATTATCTTTTTTGGCTTGCGCACGACGTTGTTTAATATCACCCATTTGTTGCGCGTTTTCACTACGGATCTGTTTCTTTTTTTGTTCCAATTCAGCATCTACTTGTTCAAGAGTTTGCTCGCGCATTTCTTCATTCACATCGGTAATAATGTAATTTGCAAAATACACTACTTTTTCTAAACTTTGCGTAGATAAATTCAAAAGCAATCCGATTTTTGAAGGTACTCCACGTAAAAACCAAATATGCGTTACCGGCGCAGCAAGATCAATGTGCCCCATGCGTTCCCGACGGACGATAGATCGAGTGACTTCTACTCCACATTTATCACAAATAATTCCCTTATAACGGATGCGCTTGTATTTACCACAATAACATTCCCAATCTTTTGATGGACCAAAAATTTTCTCGCAGAATAAACCATCTTTTTCGGGTTTTTGAGTACGGTAGTTAATGGTTTCTGGACGCGTAACTTCTCCATGAGACCACTGTCGAATATCTTCTGGAGAAGCGAGTTTTAGACGAATTGCAGAAAAGTCTGCTACGTGTGTTGTATTATCGTAAAATGACATAGTCGTAACTCGTTATTATTTATTTTGTGATTCACGTTCTTCTGTCGTCTGCGCTTTAATAACCCCTTCTTCCGGAGAATATTCATTTTCTTCTTCATTGCGCATTGGTTTTTGTTTTCTCTCAGAAGAATGATTGATCATATCAATAGGTTCTCCAGATTCGTTCAGTAATTCTACATCTAACCCCAGTCCTTTCAATTCTCGTACTAATACATTAAATGATTCTGGAACATTTAACTTTTCTATCTCTTGACCTTTAATAACTGCTTCATACGCTTTCGATCGACCACTCACATCATCTGATTTAATAGTCAACATTTCTTGTAAAATATGTGCAACACCATATCCTTCCAATGCCCACACTTCCATTTCTCCAAAACGCTGACCCCCAAATTGAGCTTTTCCGCCAAGAGGTTGTTGAGTGACTAAAGAATACGGCCCAATGGATCGTTGGTGAATTTTATCTTCCACCATATGATTGAGTTTCATCATATATGCAATACCACACATAACTGGCTGATCGAATTTTTCACCGGTACGACCATCTTGTAATTCAATTTTTCCTGTTCTTGGAAATCCAGCTCTTTCCAGTTCTTCAC
>DATDUS010000140.1:0-18586 GCA_035290285.1 Patescibacteria group bacterium | reverse complement strand
CAAAATAGCTGTGACATCTGAAGCAACAATATATTCTCCTTTTGCAACAATGCCTAAAATCAGTGGGCTGCCTAAACGAGCAGCAACAATTTTATCCGGTTCACGTGAAGATAATACAGCAATACCATACGTACCAATAACTTCATGAAGAGCTTTTGTGACCGCATCTTCTAACGTCGTTTTTTTTGTATAATATGATTCAATAAGATGCGCAAGCATTTCGGTATCTGTCGCTGTACGAAACTCGTGCTGCTCTTGCATGAGTCGCAACTTGAGTTGTGAAAAATTTTCAATAATACCATTGTGGATAATAAATATCTCATCACCACAATCGGCATGCGGATGTGCATTAGTATCGTTCGGTTCTCCGTGTGTTGCCCAACGAATATGTCCAATCCCTACAGTTCCTTCCACCGTATGTTCACGAAGCTCAGCAAATAAATTCCCCAATTTTCCAGATTTTTTAAACGATTGAACCAGGCCTTTTTTTTGTTCAATAATAGCAAGACCCGCAGAATCATATCCGCGATATTCCATGCGTTTTAACCCTTCTAATAATATGGGTTTTGCTTCCGAAGTGCCAATATATCCTATAATTCCACACATATGTTTGATAAATGAAAAGACGTTTTACGTATAAGAACGCCTGTATAAATTAATTATGATCTTCCAAAAAATTATTGTAACAATTTTTAGTTGAAATAGCTAGAGCTTGCGATTCAACTCTTGTTTCCATTTTAAATAGGACTCCATAAACTCAGAAAGGCTGCCATCAAGTACAGAATCTGGATTTCCCACTTCGTAATTCGTACGATGATCTTTCACCATTTTATACGGATGCAACACGTACGAACGAATCTGATTACCCCACTCTGCAGAGGTATGCTCACCGCGCAACTTCCGTTCTTCTGCATCACGCTCGTCTGCATATTTTTTTGCAAGTTTGCTTTTTAAAATACTCATTGCCGATGCTTTATTCTGATGCTGCGATTTTTCATTCTGACAAGTAACGGTAATACCAGTAGAAAGATGCACAATGCGCACTGCAGAATCAGTTGTATTCACACTCTGTCCTCCATGACCCCCAGAACGAAATACATCAATACGTACATCTTCATCTTTTATGTCTACATCAAGCATGTCACCTAAATCTGGAATGACTTCAACCGACGCAAAACTAGTATGTCGCATTTTTTCTGCATCAAATGGTGAAATTCGTACTAAACGATGGATTCCGTTTTCCGATTGAAGATAGCCATACGCATGCCGACCTTGCACATGAAATGTGGTACTTTTTATACCTGCTTCACCGCCACGAGAAAGATCATATACAGTTACGTACCATCCACGCTGTTCACAAAATCGTAATAACATTCTCTGTAACATTTGTGCCCAATCTTGTGCGTCTACGCCGCCTGCACCAGCATGAATAGAAACAATTGCATTGTTTGCATCGTATGGACCACTCAACAATATATAAAATTCTAATTCTTGAAACCGTTTTTGAAATTCAATAATTTTTTTCTCAATGTCTTGCTGCAGTATAGGGTCATGTTCTTTTGCTGCCATGACTGCAAATTCAATGGTGTCATGTACCTCTGTTCGAAAGACTTGCCATGTATTGTATTCTTTTTGAAGATCATTCAGTTCTTGAGTTATTTTTTTTGCGTGTTTTTGATTATTCCAAAAACCAGCAATAGCGGTTTCTTTTTCCAATTCCACTATGCGCTTTTGGGTTTCATCCAAATGCAATAATTTCCATGTCTCAAACACTTTTTTTTGTAATTGCTTCAATGCATCAATATCCATACATTTCACCTTATCATGCTCTCCTGAAAAATCAAAACCTTTCTATTGATTCTGTGAAGATTGAGGAAGTTCTTCGAGTGTGATCTGTATATCCTCTTCCTTTTCATTCCGATATACTTTCACTTTAATTTGATCTCCTACTTTGTGACCCTGAATCAAACTCGGTAATGTATGATTTTTATCAATTTTTTTCCCATCAACTTCTAATATAATATTTCCTTCTTTTAAGCCCGCCTTATCTGCTGCACTTCCAGGAATCACTCCAAACTGATTATCTATACCACGAATATAGGCGCCATATTCATATTTCAAATTATTTGCTTGCGCCACTTCTGGAGTAATCGGAACATATCGAATGCCTAAAGCTGGGCGAACAATGCGTCCGCTGACATTGTAACTTTCAATTGCTACCTTTGCTTCATTAATGGGAATTGCAAACCCAATACCTTCTCCAGAACGATCTACCGCTGTATTAATACCAATTACTTGTCCTTCTAAATTCAATAGCGGTCCTCCGGAATTTCCTTGATTGATCGCTGCATCAGTTTGAATCAATCCACTATATTCTCCACCTAACGTACGACTCAATCCGGAAATAATTCCTCGAGTAACGGTATTTTGATATTCACCTAACGTATTCCCAATGGCAATAACTGTTTGGCCAATTGCTAGCTTACTTGAATCTCCTAATTCTAATGGTTGTAGTCCTGTTGCATCAATTTTGATAAGCGCCAAATCATTTAATTGATCGCGCGCCAACACTGTTGCATCATAGATTTTTCCATCTGCAAAGACTACAGTATAACTGGCATTTGTATCAGAAACCACGTGTCGATTGGTAACAATCATTCCATCTTCTGAGATAATAAATCCACTTCCTGCTCCCACTTCAATGGTGTTTGAACCACCATCATCAGAATTATTTTGTGAATTATCCGGAATACTTGGCACGTCAAAAAATTGATCAAAAAATGGATCATTAAAAAATCCATCTCCTAATCGACCGCGCCGCTCTTCTAATTCTTTTGATATGACAATACTCACAATAGAGGGGCTGGTGTTTGCTGCAACATCTTGTGTTGCAGAAGATTCTTCCACTACTTGCACTGGAATATTTGATACAACCGTTGAATTTGTATTCGACACTAATGCGTTGAGTACGCTACTTCCCTTTGCATAATTTATGAGTATACTTCCGCCAGCTCCTGCAATAAAACTAAAAATGATTGAAAGCAGCACAATACCAATGGTTTTATTTGAACGATGTGTATTATTTGTATTGAATGTTGTGTTTTCCATAAAAAATTGATTTTTTATTGTATCTATAGAATTATAAGATGACATTTTTCTTTCTGTCAATCTAATCAAAAATACCCAAAAATAAATTTTTTTGATGGATGAGTCGTCCAATCACTATTCCTCAATATCATTAGCTTCTTCTTTCTCTTCACGTTTTGCTTCATTTTGTACCACTTGCTGTAATTCTTGAAGCATGCTTTCCGTATCTGCTTCAGAAAGACCGTGTAATAGCGCACCATTCCCAACAGTATCAAACATCTTGCCCGGACAGGTTAAACAATACGCTTCTCCTAAATACTTGCGTAACACTTCTTCTGTGCCTGGATATTCTTCAAGTAATTCTCCTAAAATAGTATCTTGATTCACTTTCATATATGATTCTTGATTATTAAACCTTTGCTGAAAGAATATTTATTCAATGTATGGGCGCAAAATTTTGTGCTCCTCTATTGATGATTGTTTGGATGCGACATTCCACAGCGCAAGAGTTACGACCGAAACAGATGGAACAAATAATACTGTACTCACCAGCTGATATTTTAAAAATGGAATACCGGCAACATAGCATGCGATCAGTCCATCAATCGTGTGTGGATATAACCATCCAATATGCCATACACCAAAATTGGTCCATGCAAAGAAAAATACATTCCCCAACAATCCCATTCCGGTTAATTCAAGTGCATGACGCAAGGGTCGCTTTGCTCTTTTGCGTACTATCCAGCCAAAAATTCCCATTGCTGCCCATGCAGACCAAGTGTACAGTAAAATAGTGGTGTTTCCAATCGCTATATCACTCATTGCAACAACGAGCAAACCCACGGCAATGGTCCACACTCCACCTAAAAGCGAACCAGCAAGCAGTGAAACAACGGTAATCGTTTCAATATTTGGGATATCTTTTAACAGGTATCTTCCAACTACTCCAAAGGCGATTAAGAGGATTGCAGTAACAAGTTGTACTGAATGGAATGGATGAGATATTTTCATACTGTCTGATTTATTTAAATAGTAATAATAGTATAACCGATGACAATACCCGATGCAATTATGCGCATTTTGAATATCCACAACTGTGACAGGTCATGCATCCTTCTGCAAGCGCCAACACACTTCCGCATTGCGGACATTCTGGTGCAAATCCATGATCAGCAATAGAAGAGGATGACTGAACAGAAGCAAATGGTTTTTTTTGCATTGCGCTGACCTTTTCTGTAACTGTTATTTTTTGTGTGGCTTGTTGAAGTGAAGAATCTGAAAGCATTTCTTGCTGTTGTTGTGGCAGTGATGATTGCGCTGCGCTTTCAGTAAATTCTAATTGTAATTTTCCTTGCGCAGAATTCATATGAATGGTCAATACCTGAGCAATCGCATCTGGAATAGAAAGAATTTGGCCATTTTTTCCCCATGCAGTCATGGGACCACGAATACCACGCAACTGATCAACAATAGTTTCTGGTGCAATGCCAGAGCGTAATGCAAGAGAAATAAGACGGCAAATAGCTTCTGATTTTGCTGCAAAGAATCCACCTGCTTTTCCAATGGTTGCAAACACTTCAAACGGCGTACCATTGGAATCATGATTGATGGTCACATACATAGTACCATAACCAGTTTTGATTTTATAGGTTGCACCGGGTACTACTTCCGGCCGAACACGCGGCTGGGGAGGAATAACTCCGGATTTTTCATGCGAAGACTGTTCTTCTATCACTTTCTCCTTTTGTTCTTGTTTTACAGTTTTTGTTTCTTGTTGTTTCTTGTTGCTTGTATCAATTGATTCTAATACAGACAAATCACGCGAACCATCTCTATAATATGCAATTCCTTTACACCCCAGTGTATAGGTTTGCATATATAATTCTTGTACTTGTTCCATGGTGTGCTCGTGTGGCGCATTGACTGTTTTTGAAATAGACGCATCAGTATATTTTTGTACAACTGCTTGCATTTTTACATGTTCAAGCGGTGAAAGTTCTTTTGCTGTCACAAAATATTCTGGACGCTCTGATTCTTCTACGTGCGGATGCGCATCTTTCCATTCTTTATAAAGTGGATGATACACAATGTGTTCTCCAAGTCTGTCTTTCCGTTTAAAGGCAAAATCATAGACTGGCTCAATACCAGAGCTTACTCCCGACAAAATGCTCGTTGTGCCGGTTGGTGCTTGGGTGAGCAAGACCGCATTACGAATCCCATGTGTTGCAATATTTTGTTGAATGTCTTCTGGAAGGCGTTGAATAAACTTGCCCATTGCATATTTTTCACTATCAAATTCAGGAAAGGCGCCTTTTTCTTTCGCAATTTCTACAGACATACGATACGATTCATCTCGAACGAGTCGATAGACCTCATCACACCACGCCACTGCTTCATCAGAACCATAACGAATGTTCATTTTAATTAATGCGTCACCTAAACCCATGGTTCCAAGGCCCACACGGCGTGCTTTCATTTGGCATTCTTTGTTGTCTTTGAAAAAATAAGGTGTCACATCAATGACATTATCTAAAAATCGAATAGCGGTTCGCACTGTTTCACGTAATGCTTCTTTTTGAAGTATTTTTTCTTCTACAAATGCAGCAATATTGACTGCACCTAAATTACACACTCCCCATGCTGGCAGCGGCTGCTCGCCACAATTATGGATAACCATTCCATTTCCAACAAATGAATGTGTCAGTGGTTCTGTAAGGTCATACACCATTTCTTTTCCGCGATATATTAATGATTGAAATGTCGCAGTAAATTGTTGCTTATATGGTCCGCGTTTTTTATAATTTGCAAGCAATGCACATAATTTTTCTTGTTTCGCTTGCAACACAAATCCAATATGCATTTCGAATTCACGAATTCCCTGCTTGCTAATCACTAAATCGTGCTGAGCCTGGCAAAGATATGGTACGAGTTCTTTTGCACTATTTGGCATCTCACGTACCTGTTGTACTCTTCGATTCTCATAAATTCGGCTGACGATACCAAAATTTAACAACAGTTGCTGCACTTCTTTCAATAACGAAAGAGAAACAGAGGTTAACCGAACACTCACACCTTTTTCTACTGAACCCGAAACGTGCCCATCTGCAGAAAACAACCCTTGCAGGAATCCACGCTGCATTTTTTTTGTACCATCCCATACAGGGGCTGGCACAGATAATTTTTGTTCCATCACAATTCCAGATTCGATCATGAGTGATGCAAGCTGTTTTGAACAAATACGCGCTTCATCACGAGAGGGAACATCTACCACTCCAATCGCATACGATCGTTGATGTGTATCTACATTACCTTTCCAACTATTATTCGCATTCATTGTGCGTGCTGCAATATGTTGATTGACAACCTGAGAAAATAATGGAGCTAGCTCTTTTTTTTCTTCACCAAAAAATGAAAGGACAGCCGCTTGTTTCGATACATTAAAATGTCCATCACCAACAAACCACCCCAATACCTGACCCCACTGCTGATCCCCAACTGTTCCAAAAGCTCCTCCGCGATTCAGAAGAAAAATCTCGTCACCCTGCTGTAAGTGTTGTGCTTCTACCCATCCACGCTGTGTATGCACCCGATGATCTGCAGTCAGCGTTAATTCATAGCCTTCTACGGTATGCAGTTGGTACACATCTTTTACGCCTGTTTGAATAACGCGAGCAATAGGAGCTGTTTTTTGTTCAGAAAGACGGCTATCAATAACTGCACCAACACTTTCTTGAGATTCATATAACGCTTGAATTGTTTTGAAACCTTTATTTGTGGCAACACGCGTATCGCCAGTAACACAAGGATTAACACATACAAGCTTTTCAAAATACCACGTATTTGCTTCTTTGTTTGCACGTTCCATAAACACCACTCCTGGTTCACCGGAAGCATGCGCAGATTCGCAAATAGAATCCCACAGTTGTTTTGCTTTAATAGTTTTGTATACTTTGCCACCCCATTGCAATTCCCAATCTGCATCGCGCTTCACGGCTTCCATAAACCGATCAGAAACACATACCGAAAGGTTTGCATTCGTAATTTGACCCATGGTTCGTTTTACGGTAACAAATTCTTCTACATCTGGATGATCATCATTCAGCATCAACATCAACGCGCCGCGCCTGGAGCCACCCTGAATAATAAGCCCAGTTGCAAATGAATATAACCCACCAAATGATACAGATCCTGATGCTGTACCATTGACTCCTTTTACATATGAACCCCTTGGACGCAACGAAGAAAGATTGACCCCTACTCCCCCACCTCGAGACATGATTTCTACCATTGTTCGAACTGAATCAAAAATTCCACCACGGCTATCATCTGGCGACGGAATCACATAACAGTTATAAAATGTTAAGTCTGCTCCAGCACCTGCACCGGTTAAAATGCGCCCACCCGGAACAAACTTAAAATCAGTTAAAGCAGTAAAAAATTTCTCTTCCCATTGTTTTCGTTGTTCTGCTGTTTTCTCTACTGTGGCAATAGCTCGCGCAACACGATGCCACATTTCTTGTGGCACATCTTCCATGCGATTGCCGTCTGTATCTTTTAAGGCATATCGATCAAAAAATACTTTTTGACGAAGACCAGTGAGAGGTTGGGTCATAGGTGTCGTTACAATTAATTGATGGTTCATTTAAAAGTGAAATATGAGATTCCCAATATACAATTTTCCATAGAAAATAAAGACAAAATTCCTTCTGTACCGCTCTTTCAAAACACTATATCTAGTGTCTAAAATACATTTTAATCACTACATATAGTATTTCAACTGACATTTGCTATTGTAACATACCTCGATATGGGACACAATGCCTCAAAAATATTCTGTTATTCACCATTGTGTGGATAACTTCTTTTAGTTCAAAAAACACCACGATATATAGTGGTGCTTTTTCTATAAACAATACCTGTGCTCTAATGTTCCACTCCTTTTCGTGGAGTAAAATCTGCCTTATTGTAGGGACTTTTTGTAGTAGTCATTACGGTAATCAAGTCTGCAGCATTCAAAATTTCTTTTGGTGCATTGCGACCGGTTAATATCACCTCTGTTTCTCGATGTTTATTGTCCAAAAAATCAAGAACGTCATTGACTGGAATAAGCCCATGAGCCATTGCAGGGTTAATTTCATCAAGAATCAATATATCTGGACGCTTGATGATCATAGCTCGACGCGCGTAATCAAGCCCTTGTTTTGCTAAATACCTGTCCATTGCTGATGGCTCTTGAAGATTGGTCGATTCGGGTGTGCCAAACTGCGCAATTTCCACATAGGGTTTTAAACGCTCCTCTGCTGCGAGTACTTCACCAAAATCTTTATGGCCTTTAATAAAATGAATGATCAACACCTGCATTTTGTGTCCAACAGAACGGAATGCAACTCCAAGCGCACTCGTCGTTTTTCCTTTTCCTTCACCGGTATATACATGAATAAAACCAAGCCGTTTTTTAGGATGATATTCACTTTTCGGTCGTTTGTGCCAATGCATAATTTATTTTTTTGTTGATCTTTTTTTAAGTTTTTTTACTTCAGAAGCAAATTCATCAAGGTCTTGAAATGAACGATACACAGAAGCAAATCGGATATACGCCACTTTATCAAGTTTTTTGAGATATTTCATAACAATTTCGCCAATGGTACTGCTACGAATGTGGTCGTGCTTTGCTTTTGTTTGAATCTCTTGTTCAATGGATTGCAACATACGTCTTAAATGAGTTGGTGTAATGGGACGCTTTTGCAATGGCAAACGCACACTTCGTACCAGTTTTTCTTTATCATATGCTTCTATTTCTCCTGTTGCTTTTTCTACACTTAATGTCAAAATTTCAATTTCTTCCAACGTAGAAAAACGGAATTCGCATTTCGTACATTCTCTACGACGACGAATGGCAATACCATCTTCAATCACGCGCGAATCAATCACACGTGTATCTTCTACATGACAGGATGGGCAACGCATATACAGAAGAATAGCAAAAAAATCATTTATACACAAGCAAAAATTCTCAAAACTATATCGCCCTTTTTTGTAACACCTCCTTTCTCACACTCACAATTAACCCACTCACTATGTGTTAGTCTGATCTTCACTCCCGGCCTGAAACATTTTGTAAAAAAAATAACCAAAAATAAAACCAACTGTATTTAAAATAATGTCGTCAACATCGGTAATTTTATAGGTAAAACCAAGAATAAACGATATACAAAATTGTATTATTTCAATTCCTGTAGAAGTAAAAAGACCAACAAAAAATGCTTTCCGAAACTGATGAAGAGAATGCCAAATAAACGGCGTAAAAAATCCAAACGGTAAAAGCAAAATAGTATTTCCAACAATTTGTTTCATACTAATGAAAAGAGAATTGTTCGAAGCAATATCTATAATTGATCGAAAAGGAATAAAATTGTTGTGTAAGAATGATTCTGCTTTACTATCCTCAATCAATTCTTTCTGAAAAGGAAGCGGAAAGATGACAATACTGATTACAGCAACACAATAAAAGAAGACAAGCGAATGAAAGAAAATTGTTTTCCAACTTGTCTTCTTTAGAATTTCAAAAATAAGAAAGATGATACATAGAGGAATGGAAATGATATACCAAAATTCGTAATCAAGCATTTTACCTATATTATACTACGAGTAAAAACTTTAATAATTGTATATTTTGACATTATTATCCACAAGAGTAACGCCATCATTTGCCTTCGCAAGGTATACATAATCGAACCCCCAAGCATACGGTGATAAACCGTACGTCATCTTTTTGAAAGTCGAATTTTTACAGCGCACCGGCATTCAGCAGGTCTATAGCCATTAATCGATTATATTTTGCAATACGCTCAGAACGAGAAAGTGATCCGGTTTTAATAAAATCGGCATTGACTGCAACAGCAAGATCAGCGATGGTCGTATCTTCGGTTTCACCAGAGCGGTGAGAAATAATCACTTTATATTGATTCTTTTGTGCAAGTACAATGGTATCGATTGTTTCTGTGAGTGTGCCAATTTGGTTTAACTTTATTAAAATAGCATTTGCAACACTGCAATCAATTCCCTGCTGCAACCGTTTTTGGTTAGTGACGAACAGATCGTCTCCAATAAGAGTCAGTTCTTTTCCAAAACGCTCTGTCATCTTCTGCCAATTCTCCCAATCGTCTTCAGCAAGCCCATCTTCAATCAAAATAAACGCATACTGGGTTTTCCATTGATCATACACATTCAATAACTCTTCTGCGTTTAATTGTTTTTTATCAAATGTATACACGTGTTCAGCATAAAATTCTGAGGCTGCAACATCTAATCCTAAACACACATCTTTTCCTAATGCATATCCCGCTTTTTGAATAGCCTCTGCTATCAATTCAAGTGCTTGTTCATTGCGTTGCATTTTTGGAGCAAATCCACCTTCGTCCCCCACTCCCACACCATGCCCATGTTCTGCGAGCACTTTTTTTAAGGTGTGAAAAATTTCCGCACCCACGCGAATGCGTTCGCGCAGTGCCGACTGTTGTGGAATAATCATACACTCTTGCATATCTAAACCGCTGTCTGCATGCTTGCCGCCATTAATAATATTCATCATTTCATAGGGCATACGGAATTCTTGAAACGGCAATGCATACGCTTTGCGAATGTACTGATATAACTCCATTTTTTGCGAACGTGCAGCTGCTTGTGCGATTGCAAGTGAAACACCTAAAATAGCATTTGCTCCAAGATTCGATTTGTTTTCTGTTCCATCAAGCTCAATCATTATTTGGTCAACAGCACGTTGGTCAAACACATCAACATTTTTTACTACAGGCATAATCAATTCTGTGACGTTTGCGCACGCTTTCAGCACTCCTTTGCCTAAATACCGCTTTTTGTCATTGTCGCGTAATTCTAATGCTTCATGCGAGCCTGTGGATGCTCCGGACGGAACCATTGCTTCTGCTTGCGATCCATCTTCTAAAACTGCACGCACTGCCACTGTAGGGTTTCCTCGTGAATCAAGTACTTCTCGAGAAAAAAGTTGTTTTAATTTCATATCCTATCAATTATTTTTAATATGCGTTAATGATGAATGGCTTCTGCGCGTGCTCCATCCAATGCGAGCTTCGCTATGCATTGTCCGGAGCACTCGCCTACAAACATTCATTATTGAATAAATAAATTATACACCATTATTCCAGCGCTTCTAATCCGGGTAATTTTTTAGAACCCAAATATTTTAAACTTGCTCCACCACCTGTTGATGCATGTGAAAAACGACCCTTCAAACCAAACTTCTTCACGACCGATTCGGTATCACCGCCGCCTGTGACTGCATACCCAGAAGAGTCGGCAATAGTTTCTGCAACGTCGCGCGAACCTGCCGCGTGCGCCTCTACTTCAAACAATCCCATCGGACCATTCCAAAAAATGGTTTTCGCATTGCGCAATACATTACAATACAATTCTCGCGTTTTCGGACCAATATCTAAAAACATCAACTCATGAGCATTCATTCCTTGTACGATATCAATCATCTGTACTGGCGCATCCGGTGCCATCGTTGGCGCAGCAAGCACATCAAGTGGCAATTGAATTTTATGCAATAGAGAACCATCGGGTAATTTGGCATGAATCGTTGGTTTTTCCGCATCAAACCGATCATACAGTTCATGAGCTATTTCAACATAATTTACTGTTTCCTGATCCTTGGATACAGAATCACTTTCTACCACGGATTTTCCCACATCATACCCCAATCCTTTCAAAAATGTATTTGCTACTCCGCCTCCAACTAAAATGACATCACAGAATGGCGCAAGGTTCCGAATAATTTCTACTTTATCGGAAATTTTCACTCCACCAATGACAAGCACTAAAGGTTGCTCTGGATTTTTTTTGATTTTATCAAGTGCCTCAATTTCTTTTTCAATTAAAAATCCAATTCCTTTATCAAAAATCAACGAAGGAAGAGCGTGTGTAGAAGCGTGCTTGCGATGAATAGTGCCAAATGCGTCAGAAACATACACATCAATCCCCTCAACCAGTTGTTCAGCGAAGTGTAAATCGTTTTCTTCTTCTTGCGAATAAAAACGAAGGTTTTCCAATAACATGACATCGCCAGATTCCAATTTTTCTTTTGCCATTTTCACCATATCTCCAACACAATCGTCTACATACACAATTTCTTGGCCAAGAAGTTCTTTCAACCGTTTTGCCACAGGTTCCATGCGAAGCGTTGGTACTATTTTTCCTTTTGGTCTTCCCAAGTGCGATGTAAGTACTATTTTTCCTCCTTTTTGAATAATATATTCAATGGTTGGAAGCACTGCTTTAATGCGTGCATCATCGGTAATGTGCTGCTGCTTATCAAGAGGAACGTTTAAATCTGCTCGCAAAAAAACCGTTTGATTATGGAGCGCAAGATCTCGAATTGAACGCATGAAAATACAATTATTTTATTACTTTTATATTATACCAATTTGTATAGATAAACTCAACAACGTCGTTCACTATACTCCTTTTAGTTTTCCACCATAAACACTTGAAAAATATAAAAAATTTTGCTAGAATTAGTATAATAATTTCAACAAATATGGGTAAACAAAAATCACACGATGCATTGAGAGGAAAACAAAAGCCCGATTTGTTAGATGGATTTGATAGAAATTTTTTATACCAACACAAAAAAGACATTGAGCAGGTAGTAGCACATATTATTGATCATAAAAATGACATCGGTGCTTTTCTTCGTGAACACATATTTGATCAATACGTTACTGCTAAAAAAGATAAAGAGGCTTCTGCGCAAGCAATTGAAGCACTCTGTTCACGTGCAAGAGTGGTAATAGAAGCACTAAAAAAATTTGAAGGTGATATAGCGCCGGTTGTTGCATTAACCACGTACATTGGCGTTTTATCAGAAGTTGAATCCCAATTTCGATTACAACAACATCCTTCATTAGAAGATACATCAGAACCATGGAAATATCCACCGCTTAGGCCAATAGCTCGTATTATAAAAGAACCAAAGCGTGTTGTAGCGGAATTATTTACCTTAAATTCTTATCAATATTCTCCCGAACAAGCCGCGCATACATTAGATGCACTCTTTTATAACTCCAATATCCAACGATCAGAATATGCACCTGAGCGTATCGAGCATCCAACTCAACCGGCAACGTATTCAATAAAATATATCCTTGTAGCAACAATGGTACCGTTGATTGTTGATACGTTTAAGTCGCATTTTTTTGATAATCAACGTGATCCATTTGAAACACTAGAATATGATGCCGACATGACATTATTTACGAAAGAAAGAGCGGCTCAATTTACATTATTATTTCCAGTTCAAACCTCTTCGGATCCAGAGCAAAATCCATTTACATCGAGTGTGATTCATCAGGCTGAAGCACAAAAAACGACATATACGGAAGAACCAATACAAGAACTGTTTATAGCACTATTTGATGCAACTCATCCGCGTCATAAAGATGCACAACGCATTTTTAATAAAATGGCACCAAGAAATGGAGAAACAATAATAATGGCTGGAATGGATGTCTTATTAAGACTCCTGCGCTCTGCTGATACTGTCTCTTCAACTATACCACTGGATTTTGAATCACCGATTATTCAAAAATACCTTGTAGAATTTCAGCATGCAGTACAACATATGTTCGGAGAAGCCGGAGTTATTGAACTTCAACGCATCATAGATTTTTTTCGACAGAATCAATTATTGCACCTGTTACAACGCACACAAAAAAAGGAAAAACTTCAACCCCAAGATCAAGAACGATTAACACGATTGTACTCTCAATTACTAGAACAAACAGGAGATTTTTATTCTTCAATTGCCTTATTACACACATTACCGAATAAAATTATCCTTCCTGATGCATGCTACTCAAAAAACAAATATGGACCCCCTCAACGTGAGGTGGTAACAGCAGAACAATGGGCACACCATTCACCCGAAAGCTTACCTCCGCTTTCAGAACTGCATGAAGGAAATCGTCGTTATTTTGAAGACACTGTGCAATCGTTTCGGGATGATATTATTGATTCTTTCCGGTTCCGTGGAGCACAATATTCAAATTTTGCATTTCAACTCTCAGCCGATCATCGCATCACAGTGCTCATAGATCAACAGAACCCTCCGGCTTTTTCCGCATTTATTACGAGGAAAGAAACAGCATTACAAATTCAACTTGATCAAAATCTCCATATTGTCGAAAAAAATGCTGCTCAGTTAGATGAAGCTCGCATCATTGCCGCCTATTGTATTGCAGAATTGTATGACCGCATTCCTCATTATACTGCCGCAATTGTAGGAGGATATCAATCTTCTGCATCCAAAGAACCACATTCCCCTACTCCAAAAACACCGCCAACAGAACCCAAAGAGCCATCTGAAAATAAACCGACCCCACAACCAAAACCTCCTCGTGTTTCAAAAACTCGCAATAAATATTTGGTGATTGATTTACCCCAACAACAAGAGGACACTCCCCCAGAAGAAGAACCCACTGCAGTTGACATACAACCTACCAACACAGAACAAACAGAAAATGGCGTACAACTTTCCCTGATTATTGAACATTCTCCTCACTGGCGTGAAACAGACATTCCACTCGTACAACAAGCACGCGCCAATGCATTGGATCGTTTACGCGCTGAATCAATAGAACATCAATTTTCCTTTACTCCAATACAAGAATATGTCCTCATGCAAGGGCTCATGGGTGATGTTTCTCATCGTTCAACAGTTCGTGCCACACTTCATCGCCTCCTGTTTCCTGACCACACGCGGCGCATTGGCACCGTTTTTGATCAACTCACAGAAGAACAACGCCGATGGATTGTTGACCGATGTACTCAGTTAGAACAAGAAGAATATGCACAACTCTTTCATGAAAAATACCGTGCAACAGAGGAGCAAGAACATGCCTGGTTATCACGACAAAACGATATAACAACGCGACGCTCTGAAGATGAAAAAGTGATGCGTGAACGAAAATCTACACTCCTCTTTGTAAGAAACCCTGAACGTTCAACAATGACTTATGTTTCTTCTTCTTTTGTCCGTCATCCATTGTTGTTACGGCATGGTATTGGCGAAGTAAAAAATGCAAAAAAACGTGTGATTCAATCCAGCACAGCGCGTGAAGCGTTAGAAGTCATATTCCGTTATCCTCAACAGAAAAACGTACAATCATAAAGGCAAGATGTTCTCTTGCCTTTTATTGCATTTGCGGTATGTGTGGTCATTCAATTTTAAGGTCTATTCTACCACAAGTGTTTGCACTTCACTGGTTTTGTTTCCTTTTTTGTACACTGCCTTTAATTGGTATGTGCCTGCTTTTTTTCGTTTAATCACTCGTTGAAAATATCCATTTGCTTTTGTGCGCACGCGTGCAATCACCACATATTTCTCTTGTCCTGCTTTTTTTTGCAAAATGCGAATTTGTCTGCCTTTTTTTCCATCTTTTAACCAACCGTATATCCGTGTTGCTTTTTTCTTTTGGATTGAATATTTTTTAAGTGCCAAACTGAGTGGTAAACGCTCTTTTGTGACCATTTCTCTTGTCACAGTATCGGATGATGTTTGTTCTACAGCAGTACTGACACGTGCGCCTGTAAGAGTATTTCCTTCTGCAAATACCACGTTTACTTCTGTTAATACTCCACCCTCTTCTGTTTCTGTCATATTAATCGAGGCTTGATTACCATCCATAAACAATGCCAAATCGTCTGCTGCAACTGTCTTCCCTGACATGGTGCCCATAAGTGTCAGCATGGTAGGTGGCATATACATTTTGAAAAATCCGGTCACGCCAGCTGGACCTGTTAATGTTAACCCAAACCCCACCGATTCAGGCCCTTCTGGTGGCATAATTTGAAATTGTGGAACAGATGTAGAAATGTATCCTAATGCCATGGATGCAGGTGGACCGGATTGCTGCGAATTTTCCGGGGTCGGGTCTTCACCTGTTTCAATAAATATTATTTGAAACATTGAAGTTTGCCCTTCTAATTCAGGAACATAAAATGGAATTGTAACAAATTCAATGGTGAATTGTTTTGTGTTTTCGTCGTATTGAAGCGAGTTGATTTCTGCGCCCATACTTAACACCATTGGCGCGTTCGCAATTGTCACACCATCTGTTTCATCAATGGTAAATACACCTGTGTATTCCACTGCTCCCATTGTTGAAGTATATTCAAATGCCTTCAGCACTTCGGTGGTTCCTTCATGCGTATTTGGAACCATTTCGCTTACATCAGTTACTTCATCGCTTGGAGTGATGGATGTTGTGGTAACATCCCACGCGAGTGTACGAACCGGTACAAAAAATAAATACACTGCTGCACATAATAAAGTATAGAAAAAACGTTTCCTCATACGTATATATTTTATTAATTAATTTACCGGTAGTATACAACAAATGGTATTCATCTGACAATTTAAGGCCGTATCATCATACAGTCAAATTTGTTTATTGGCGAAAGAGAGCCACCAAGCCGTCTGGGGATAAGTGCTTGATTTTGATGGTTGTATTTTTTTATAACAGGTATATAGTGAAATTATGACGTCCCGATTATGTATTCGTGCGACGTTTTATTTTTTACAACAATATTTAAAAAATTATTTTATGAGGAAAAAAATAATGATGATATCCATGCTCTTTTTGCCACTCGTGCTTGCCGGTGCTTCTTGTTCTACAGTAACACAACAAGATGCCACCTCTGAAAAAGAACAAGCAGCAGTGAACACAACAAACAGCACGCAAACCCCAACACCTACAGCAGAAAACAGTGCGTCTCCTTCGGCAACGCCGTTTGCCGAAAATACCAATGCAAATGGTGTAGGCGGTAGCGAACCAAACACTAATGCTTCTGTTGATACTTCTTATTGGGTGACGTATACAAATCAACAAATAGGCATGAGTATGAAAGTGCCTCAAAATTATGTTGTAGAGCGTGAAGAACCATTACAAAGTAAAGCAGGTAAAGGATATCTCATAGTTTTAAAAAATAATGAAGATAAACGTTATTCCATTGAAGCCACTTCCGCTGATTATCTTCCAAACTATTATGAAGGAAACCGTTTATATATGAATGGTGACTATATTACACCGTTAACCTCAGAAACAATTCAGCAAGAATTAGAAAAACGCAATTTATTAGTCAAAGATATATTGTTCATTGGTGATCAACGATGGATTTATATTCAAGAAGGAAAATATGGTGTAAATTCTATCCGACCAAATGCTATTGTTCAACAAAAAACTCTTGAAAATTTTTCTTTTATCTCTCTTACTGCAGATTGGATTGCTGAAAGTACAACAGATGATGCTTTCATTGATGAAATTGAACAATATAAAAAATCTAAAGAATATTTTGAGCTGTTAGAAATTGTACAAAATATTCAAATTGTATCTTAATGTGACTTTATCTTCTCAATAAAAATATTGAGGGGATTAGTCACAATAGGATATGTACTATTGTGAATCTTTGTTCTTTACATTAGGAGAATAAATGCTGTGCTAGGTTAGCAACCTATCGTTTATCATGTACGGTCTGTCATTCACAGTCAATGAAGGAGAATTGCGCTATGTTACGCTGGATCATTGCTCTTGTCGCAAATTTTGTATTCCTTTTTGCATGCGGAAATGCGAAGGCATACGAAATTGCTGAGTCACTTCAGTATCCATTTTCGACAGGTACCCACGATCAATATGCAACCTTTGGCTTATTGCAAGATTTCAACGTTTGGAACTCTAGCTGGGGTGGGTATCATTTGGGACAAGACATCAATGCATCGACAGGCACGAAACTATACGCCATAGCTGATGGTGTAGTGATTGAAAGTCAAAATCATCCACACTCTGGTTATGGATCAGCATGTGGAGCGTCTGGTTATTTGGTTATCATCGAATCACAGTTGACCGATGGTACAATTTTCACGGCGCTCTATGGTCATGTGAAGAGTGGATCATACAACATCAGTAGCCAAACTGGCTTGGTTCCAGAAGGAACCCACGTAAGCAAAGGGCAATATATTGCAACTATTGCCGACTATTGGGCAGATGGCAGTGATAGTGACAGCATGTGTGGAGATGCGAATTGGGATCATCTACATTTCGGTATTCGTGCTGCACCATACGATGCCACTGAAAGTATTCGTGGTTATGCTGCCTCTATTGGAGCTTGGGTGGATCCTGAAAATTTCATCGACTCACACAAGTCGAGCTGCACCACGACCTCCACGTACTACCCTGTTCCTCTGGCATACGTAAGCGCATCAGGAAATGATTTTGCAGTATCCACCTGGTGGCAGGAGGATGTGGCGAGTGCACTGCATGCATACGGTTCGGTTGCCGGGCTTTCTAGTGGAGCAGTGAAAACATCCTTTTCCGGGAAATTCACTTCTGACTCGTTGGACGACATCCTCACCTCATACTCCACGAACAATACACGATACATTGTCGTGTTTTCTGCCACCTCC
>DATDUS010000139.1:0-4466 GCA_035290285.1 Patescibacteria group bacterium | reverse complement strand
GGCAAATATGTCCGTTTGATAAGATAAGCCGATCACGCGCATTCCATTTTGGATTTTTGGGATTATGTCGGAGCGAATAAAAATAGAGTACGGTTATAATATCTGCCATTCCTAAGGAACCTGCTGGGTGTCCGGATTGTGCTGCATATATACTCTTGATAACATCTTGCCGAATAATATTGCCAAGCAGTGCTAATTTTTGAGTTGTTATCTTCGTCATATTTCTATTGTACTGCTGATTGCCAATCACTTAAAAATTTTTCAATACCCACTGTTGTTAAAGGATGTAAGAACAATTCATGAAATACCGTTGGGGGGATTGTTGCAATATGTGCACCAGCAAGTGCGGCCCGACGCACATGGTCTACTTTTCGAACACTCGCAACAATAACCTCTGTTTTAAAATGATAATTGTCAAATACTTGAACGATTTCCTCAACCACTCGTATACCATCTTCTCCTATATCATCCAAACGACCAACAAATGGAGAAACAAATGTTGCCCCTGCTTTTGCTGCAAGTATTGCTTGATTTACAGTAAATACTAATGTGACATTTGTTTTTACTCCTTGTTCTGATAGCTCTTTACATGCTTGAATGCCTTCTGCGGTCATGGGTAATTTAATAGTAATATTTGGATGAATTTTTAATAATGGTTGTGCTTCTGCGACCATTTCTTTTGCCGTGAGCGAAACTACTTCAGCACTGATTGGCCCATCGATCACGTCAGCAATTTCCTTCACCACTTCTGCAAATTTTCTACCAGATTTTGCAATGAGTGATGGATTGGTAGTAATTCCATCAATGATTCCTGTAGTAGCTGCAACACGAATGTCGGAAATTTCTGCTGTGTCTAAAAAAATTTTCATAAGGGTAGTATTTAAGAATTTTGTTGTAATAAATGAATAGATTCTTCAATATTGTCTGATTTCCAAATTGCGCTTCCAACAACAAGCACATCTGTTCCTGCTGCCATAATATATCGCGCATTTTCTATGGTGACCCCACCATCAACAGCTACTTTCATTGTCGGCTCCCATTTTTTTATTTCTTTCACTTTTTCTAATACATCACGTTGAAATGCTTGCCCCTGAAACCCTGGCTCCACTCCCATAATGAGCACCATATCTATATCTGGAAGATGTTCTTTTATTTCATAGGTAGATGTTTCCGGATTTAAAGCAATGGCCACTTCTTTTCCTGTTTGACGCAAAAGTGCGATTTCATTTGCAACATTACCCATTGCTTCATAGTGCACAATTAATCGAAATACATTCGGCAATGCCCATTGAGAAATAAATAAAGAAGGTTTCTCAATCATTAAATGAACCTCTATTTGAATATCTAACTCTGCAAGTGGTGCAGGCTGACAAAATGATTGATTTGGCACAAATGCTCCATCCATCACATCAAGCTGTACTCGTTGTGTATACGGTTGAATACGTTGCACTTTTTCTTGTATTGCTTCTAATGTTGGTTCTAATATTGCTGGAATAATTTCTATCATAACCCTCCTTTATGTTAAATATTAATAAATATGCTGATCTTCATATAATTGAATTTGATGTACACGACGTCGATGTCTTTCTTCTTCTGAAAATGTCGCCTGTAACCATTCATGAATAATGTTTTTTGCCACATCAAGAGTCATCCAGTCACCCGAAATGCCAATAATATTAGTATTATTATGTTCTTTTGAAAGTATTGCCGCTTCTATTGTTACTGGTGCAATGGCACGAATATTTTTTACTTTATTCGCTGCAATAATAACACCAGCAGCAGATCGACAAAGTACAATACCCCGGTGTTGTTCCGGATCCTGACTAACTGATTCAGCCACAGAAAATGCAAACTGTGGATAATCATCTTGAGAATTCAATGCATGTGCACCAACATCAGTATAGTCGATGTTACGTTCTGTCAGCCATTGTTTGATAAGTTCTTTCAGTTCAAATCCTCCATGATCTGCTCCAATATAAAGCATATGTTTTTTTATTCATTAATTCCTAATACACGCGCAACTTTTTGTTGATCAAATCCGATGATAACCTCTTCTTTTTTACTGACTGATTGTTCCGGTGAAATAATAATAACTGGTACACCCATTTGCCCACTTTTCTGAATCATTTCTTGAGCGTTTTTTTCATTATCAGCAACAGTACTGTCTAAATAGATCATATGATGTGCATCAAAATAATCTTTAGCCATTTGACAATAAGGACAGGTGGGTGTGGAATAAATAGTAATTGACATATACAATGATATTATTGTTTTGATTGAAAATATTGAATAATTTGATCAAATCCAGCTTCTGTAATCACCCCCTCTACTTTATTACCATTAAAGAAAAAGGTGGGTGTTCCGGTGACACCTATTCGAATGCCATCTTCAAAATCTGCCTGAACCTCACTGGTATATTTATTCGAATCTATACAATTGTCAAATTGTGTTGTATGAAGGTTCAATTCTGCTGCATAACGCTTTAAATCTGCTATTGTTAAGTGATCTTGATTTGTAAACAATGTATGACGAAACTGCCAAAATTGACCTTGATCATTCGCGCACTGAGCTGCTTCTGCAGCTTTTGCCGCATTCACATGAATTTCTGAAACCGGAAAATCACGATATACAAAGCGCACGCTATCGGCGTATTTTTGCATAATCGTTTCCATAATAGAAGACACTTCTGCAGAATTTGGACACTGAAAATCAGCAAATTGCACAATAGTAATTGGTGCATCAGCAGCACCCATCACTGGATCATCTGCAAAATTATTTATCGTGAATTGATCAAGGGTTTGTGGTTGATTTGTTGCTTGTATTTTTGTCGTTTTTTCTGAAGAAAATGCACTTAAATCTACTGTGCCGTTTTGAATACCTTGAAAATAAAAATATGTCCGTCGTATAAAATACACCATACAGAGTAATAAAATAATGCAACACACTAAAAAAATTATTTTCCACCATTGCCGAAACCAACCGGGATTCTTTGATGGCGGGGTGCCAACAATATTACTTGTCTGTGTTGTATGAGGGGGAGGTGTCATGCTGCAGGAGTAATAAACTTATTAATATAATCCACTGACGATAAAGCAGCACAAACTCCTTGTCCTGTTGCAATGGCAATTTGTTTATAGGGAATATTGGTCACATCGCCTGCTGCAAACAATCCAGGTACGGATGTTTCACATTGTAAATTGATTTCTATTTCGCCTGCTGCATTTTTTTGCACTTCAGGCGGAACAATACCACTATTTGGAACGAGCCCAATGTGAATAAATACTCCTTGTGCATCCACTGTGCGTTCTTCACCCGAAGCTGCATCAACATACACGACACGCTCTACTACTGCGCTGCCTTCAATGCGTGCCGTTTTTGCCTGATACACAATATCAACATTGGGGAGCGCTTGTACTTTTTCCAAAAGCACTGCTTCTCCTTTAAATGTATCATTTTTATTAATAATAGTAACGTGAGTAGCAATTTGTGCCAGCATTAATGCAGAATCAAGCGCACTGTTTCCGCCACCAATGGTGACTACTTTTTTATTTTTATACAACGGTCCATCACAAGTAGTACACCACGTTACCCCTTTTCCTTTCAATTCTTCCTCTCCGGGAACACCAAGGTGCCGAGGATGTACGCCGGTTGCCACAATGACCGCTTTTGCTACATAGTCTACGGCCACACCACCCTTTTTTGCATATATCTTAAACAACCCATTGCTCATTTTTTCTATCAATTCTACGCGAACACCAAGTTCTGGTTTCATTCCATTTGCTTCTACGTGTTTTCGAAAAGCTTCAGCTAACTCAAACCCATTCGTATGAATAAACCCCGGATAATTTTCTACTTCTCCAGATGTTGCAACCTCACCACCAAATTCTTCTGTAATTAAAATACAATTCAATTTTCGACGCGCAGCATAAATGGCAGCAGCAGAACTTGCTGCAGAGCCACCAATAATAATCAGATCGTACATAGTATTTTTTTCAAAAATAAAAATTGGATAGCACAATAGTATAGTATCATAAAAATAGAAAACCAAACAAGAAACCGATCCTTGAGTCAAAAATATTATCTTTTTAACACAATTGTTCCAGGTAAATTGAAATTATATGCAGTACTCGTGCGAGGACCATGAATAAATAAATTTTGCTCGCTATTAAAATCTATTGTACCTCTGATTTGCTCATATTGCATTTGATCTTTATTTTCTTTCGATGGTTTCTCGCTGAACCATTTTTTGAGACGATCCCAAGCTGACAGTTTTTTTTGTGATGCAAACGTTTCACTATTTCGAATATAACTATAGGTGATGGTTTGCCCCGCTAATGCAGACCGCTCCGCATTTGATAACTGCAACCCAAGAGCATTGAGCTGATGAATTTTTTCTGCAATATCTTCTTTCATCTCTCTATCATCTTGAACTGTTGCAGATGATTCAGGCGGATACTTTCCCGTTA
>DATDUS010000138.1:0-2491 GCA_035290285.1 Patescibacteria group bacterium | reverse complement strand
CACAATGATTGTCTATCTCCACGATGAAAAAACAAAGGGAGTGTTACAACGTTTATGCATCAAGCATGGTTTGAGCGTATTAACACCACGTGATGTACAACGTCGAAAGCGCTCTTCTGCAAAACCAAAGCATGATTTTTTTCTTGACGAAGTTGATTTGCTTATTTTTGAAATTACGCGTCCTACCCAAACAATGCAATTTATTTTGGCACAAGCAATTCTTGCAGAAAAGCCGACACTTTGTTTATATGGTAAAAATCAGCCGCCGATAGAATTATTGCAAGTTATTAAATATCGCTCGGCACCGCGTCCTATCAAAACATTTTCCTATACAGATCGAAATCTTTCTTCTGCCATTGCACAATTTATTCAATTGAATGATCCGGAATCGCAGCAGCATGATGATGCACCTGCTATTAAATTTACATTACGCCTTACTCCACGTATTGAACGATATCTTACACAATACACAAAAGTACAAAAAATTTCCAAAGCGGATTATATTCGTGCGCTTCTTACTACATTAGCAAAGGAACAAGAAGAGGGAAGTGTGCAAAAGAATACTTAATACATCTGATGCATCAATTTTTTATTTATGGAGTGTTTTGTTATCCACAAAATGTGCATAAGTACATCTTGACGCTATGATTGATGAGTATATAATTAATGGCGGAATAGAGACGTCCCAAAGAATTTATGGCGTCTCTATTTTTTTAACAGAATGATACAATGACATTAAATAGGCAATTTTTATAAATTTTTATTGGCTATTTTAAAGCCGTCATTTATAATGCTGTTACCACTGGCGATCGGGAAGGCTCTGTATTCATAATTAAGCAATAGGGAGAGGAGATAGTGTCCAACATCATCGTTATTCCATTGTTTTTGAGAGCCTTCTCGCATAGCTTGTTATTAAAAAAGCACATCACGTACTCTATAAACCGCTATCCAGTATAGATGCATGCTCTATACTGTTTCAGGTCGTGATGTATGCATATTAATTAGTAAAAGTATAAATTATGTATAACATGAATCGAGTCATGTTCATTGGGCAACTTGCTGCTCCGGCAGAACTCAAAAAAACAGCTTCTGGCCAAGCAATGTTGACGTTTCGATTGGCAACAAACCAATCATGGAAAAATGATAAAGGTGAATGGGAAAGTACCGCAGAATATCACAATATTACTGCATGGCGCGAAACTGCTGAACGTGCCGGAAGCATGATACAAAAAGGTATGCGCGTCTATGTGGAAGGCAAACTTCACACACGCTCATGGATAGCGGATAACGGTAAAAAACAGTACAGCGTTGAAGTAGTAGCGCATACTATTTTGCCTATTGTGCCGTCTACAAAAAAAGAACAGGAAGAAATGAATCCAGAAGAAGTGGAAATCGTTGTGGAATAAATTTGGAAAATACAAAAAAAGGAGGAGGGGATTAATACTCCTCCTTTGTATTGAGGGCGAGGCGGCGTTTGAGAGGGTGGTGAGCGCTCGTCCCCTCAATACAGAGGAAGAGGTTTGTGACAGTGACTTACATCACAAACGCATGTGAGTTTTTCATCCTAACGTATTGCGGTAAGAGTAAGCGTGCCCCATCCGCGATGATTCGGAATATTCCAAAAGAATTTTTTTGTGGTTATTTTTGAAATGAGTTCCGGGAGTATCACTTCCCATTCATCAAAAAATCCACCTTGAAATAAAGAAAAGTAGAGATTTTGGGAAGCTACCGTGTTCTGAAGGTCATGAGGAAAACACAAAACAGATTGTTCAGTTTCAACTATGCCGGTTTTAGCGAGTGTAGGTTGTATTCTCGCAGTGCGTGTGGTGTCAACAATACTGCCAGTAAGAGTGAATGCAGACTTTTTTCCATCTATAACACAGTCTGTGCATTGACGTTGCGTGGAATATTGTATGTTGTCGTATGTAATTGTTCCGTTGCCTTGAAGAGCATCGGGTTTTTCAGGCAGAGTGTGCAAAGAAAAGGAAATAGTTGCTTGTATTGTTCCTCCGCAGAGGGAAGTTGGGCCGGTATTTTCGTCATGCCATGCTATTGTGCCAGAAAATTCTGTAGGAAGAGAAATCGGTGTTGGTGAAGGAATCTGTAATGGTTCACGAACAAGAAGATAATATATCATGCCAACAATCAGTAATCCGAGAATCATGATCCCTGTCAGAATACATACAATCGTTCGTGTAAGCCGTTGATGAGCAGTGTAAAAATGAGGCATAATTATTTATTGAGATACATATGGTATACTCAATTATATCATACGTATGGATGAAAACACACAAAAAAAACGATCACGAAAAAGAATTATTCGGATGACCATTATGGTATGGGTATTATTTTTGCTTATTGGTTTTACAGTTTCGCTGTTGTATAAAATGACGAATGGGAACTATACAGAAGAGCGTGTGCAGCAAATTATTCGCGAGTCCTATAGTAATTTTTTTACTAACATTAGCAAAATTTTTTAATTCAGCCTTGA
>DATDUS010000137.1:0-5277 GCA_035290285.1 Patescibacteria group bacterium | reverse complement strand
TATTGTGCCATGAAAAAAACATACGATGTCAAGAATATTCAATTGGCTGTGCAAGGAAAACAGCGTATTGAATGGGCAAAATCACAAATGGAAGTATTACGGACTATTCGAGAACGATTTGAAAAAGAACAGCCATTGCGCGGAGCTCGCATTGCCGCCTGTTTGCATGTAACTACAGAAACCGCAGTTCTTGCGCAAACATTGAAAGCTGGCGGAGCCAAAGTCACTGTTGTGGCTTCCAATCCACTCAGCACGCAAGATGATACGGCAGCATCGTTGGTGCAGCATGATAAAATTCCAGTATTTGCTATTAAAGGAGAAGATCGTGCGACCTATTATCGAC
This sequence comes from Patescibacteria group bacterium, assembly GCA_035290285.1. Classification (GTDB taxonomy): domain Bacteria; phylum Patescibacteriota; class Patescibacteriia; order UBA9570; family XYC2-FULL-38-9; genus DATDUS01. Next base: position 4,934 of record DATDUS010000137.1, on the reverse strand, counting down.
ATTTAAATGCTGCGCTTGATACACATCCGCATATTACCATGGATGATGGAGCGGACTTAGTTTCGTTGTTGCACGGGAAAAGAAAAGAACAAGCTGTGGAAGTATGGGGATCAACAGAAGAAACAACGACAGGCGTTGTTCGTCTCAAGGCCATGGAACGAGAAAAGAAATTAAATTTTCCTGCTATTGCCGTCAATGATTCACAAACAAAACACATGTTTGATAACCGCTATGGAACCGGCCAATCCACCATTGATGGTATTATTCGTGCAACCAATTTATTGATTGCTGGGCGTGTGGTGGTAGTTGCAGGGTATGGATGGTGTGGAAAAGGGTTTGCTGACCGTGCACGTGGCATGGGAGCGCGTGTAGTCGTTACAGAAGTAGATCCATTGCGAGCATTGCAAGCCACTATGGATGGATTTACTGTGATGCCAATGATGAAGGCGGTTGTGCATGCTGATATTATTGTGACACTCACCGGTGATATTCATGTTATTGATAAAAAGCATTTTCTTGCGATGAAACACAGAGCAGTCGTTTGTAATTCAGGTCATTTTGATGTTGAATTGAATTTGGAAGTATTGCAAAAAATGGCAAAATCACGAAAAGAAGTTCGACCGTTTACTGTAGAATATACATTGCCCAATGGAAAACAGGTGATTGTGTTAGGAGAGGGAAGACTGATTAATTTAGCCTCAGCAGAGGGCCATCCTGCATCGGTTATGGATATGAGTTTTGCGAATCAAGCGCTTGCTGCAGAATTTATTGCAAAACAGTATCAAACAATGAGAAAACAAGTATATAGTTTGCCACAAGAAATGGATCAAGAGATTGCTCGGTTAAAATTATTGAGCATGGGATTAAGTATTGACACGTTAACTGCTGAACAAAAACGATATCTCACTTCTTGGACACAGGGCACATAATAAGAGAGGAAGTGGGGACACAAAATTTTGTGTCCATACCGAATAAATAAATATACATCTATGAATATAGTCACAACACCACTTTCTGGCTTAGTCATTATTGAGCCACAAGTATTTGCTGATGATCGTGGGTGGTTCTTTGAATCATATAATGTTAATGCATTTCGAAAAAGTGGAATCGAAACTACATTTGTTCAAGATAATCATTCGCAGTCAAAACAAGGAGTGCTGCGCGGATTGCATTTTCAACGGCCGCCCAAAGCCATGAGTAAGCTGGTTCGATGTACTCGTGGACGTGTGTGGGATGTAGCCGTAGATATTCGAGCACATTCCAACACATTTAAGCAATGGTTTGGCATTGAATTAACTGCAGAGAATAAAAAAATGTTGTATATTCCAGAAGGGTTTGCGCACGGGTTTTATGCGCTGGAAGATTGTGAACTGGTCTATAAATGTTCTGCAACATTTGACGCAGCGTTAGATGGATCTGTTGCATGGAATGATGCAGCATTTCATGTACAGTGGCCGTTATTGAATGATGTTGAGCCTTTTCTTTCAGAAAAAGATCGTACCGCCCCTCCATTTGATAAGCTAGGGGTTATATTTAAGTAATTATTTACTTTTTATGCTCATGTATGATATCTTATGTATGTCATAAAAAGTAATTTATTAATACACTATTTTAATATATGAAAGTTCTTATTACCGGCGGTATGGGTTTTATGGGGTCGCACATGATTCGACATCTTATTGAACATTATCCTACTTATACTGTTTTAAACATCGATAAATTAACATATGCAGGGAATCCTGATAATGTAAAAGATCTGGAAGACGAGCCCCGTTTAACAAATATTCAGGCAGATATTACGGATGAAAAAATAATGGAAGAAATTATTTCGTCTGAACGGCCAGATGCTATTATTAATTATGCTGCGGAAACTCACGTAGACCGTTCTATTTTAGATCCAAGCGCTTTTTTAAAGACTGATATTATTGGAGTTCACAACATTCTTGAGTTAGTACGGAAATATAATATTGGGCGTTTTGTTCACATTTCTACAGATGAAGTGTACGGAAGTATTGAACAAGGTGAATTTGAAGAAAGTTCGCCTTTTCGCCCTAACAGCCCCTATTCAGCTTCAAAAGCAGGTGCTGATCACATGTGTAGAGCCTATTGGATGAGTTATGAAGTTCCTGTTATTGTCACACATAGTTGTAATGTGTATGGACCATTTCAACACCCGGAAAAAGTGATTCCATTATTTGTTATTAGCGCGCTCACAGGAAAAACATTAACCATTCATGGTTCTGGAAGACAAATTCGAGAATGGATTTATGCAAAAGATCACTGTCGTGCTATTGACGCTATTTTACATAAAGGATGTGATGGAGAAGTCTATAATATTGGAACTGGAAAACGGAAGAGCGTATTGGAAATAGCAAAACTGGTATTAGATACGATGTCAATTGAAAGAAATGAAGATACGCTTCGTTTAGTAAAAGATCGTCCAGGGCAAGATCTGCGTTATGCAACAGATTTTAATAAAATTGAACTTGAATTAGATTGGGCTCCAGAAATGCCATTTGAAGAAGGATTGCGTCATACCATTACCTGGTATAAAGGGCATAGTGAATGGTGGCAGAAAATTTTAAGCGGTGAATTTCGTGATTATCACAAGCGTATTCAAAAAATGTATGATACGGGTGTTCATTTTGCAATAGATATTGAAGAATAAAGATATGTTGATAGGACCTATTCTTATTTTAGGCGGTAAAGGCATGCTTGGTCAGGAGCTTGCACGTGTATTTTCTGATAAAAAAACGTTTGTATGGGATAAAGAAGAATTGGATATTACAGACCCAAATGCTGTAAAAGAAAAGTTAGAATATTTTGCACCAAAAGTAGTGATTAACGCTGCTGCATATAATTTTGTTGATAAGGCAGAAGAAGACGCAGCATATGCCATTGCTGAACGTGTGAATGCTATTGGGCCAAAAAATCTTGCAGAATCTTGTAAGCACATTAATGCCACCTTTATTCATTACAGTACTGATTATGTATTTGAAGGTGTTAAGAAAGAAGGCTATACAGAAGAGGAGGCTCCAAACCCACAAAGTCGATATGCGCAATCAAAGCGTCACGGAGAAGAGTATGCGCTTGCTGCGGGTGGAAATGTGTATATTATTCGCACGTGTAAATTATTCGGGATGCCAGGTGCAAGTGATCAATCAAAACAAAGTTTTGTTGACTTGATGCTTTCATTAGCAAAAACCAAGCCACAGCTTGAGGTGGTGGACGAAGAATATGCTTCGCCAACCTATGCGCCAGATTTGGCAGCACAAACACGCGTGTTGTTAGAAGGGCAATATCAACCTGGCATATATCATGTCACCAATACTGGTGCTTGCACATGGTTTGAATTTGCAAATGAAATTTTTAAACAAAAAAATATTTCTGTTCAGGTAAAACCTGTTCTAGCTTCTCATTTTCCACGGCCGGCGGCACGTCCAAAATATTCTGTATTACTGAATACCAAATTGCCCGCATTACGTTCGTGGCAAGACGCATTGCATGATTATTTATTATTACATCTATAATGAATGAGCCGAGGAGCCTTGCGGGGAGACCCATTCAATGCAATAGCGTAAGCGTGCATTGAATGGCTTCTTCCTCGCAGGCGACCTGCAATAGTATAGATATACTCTATTATTATCGCGTAGTATACAAACTCAAAGAATATGATTTGCTATCTGATTCAAAGAGTAAGCGATTTCCTGAAGGGTATACATGCAAATTTTTGATATTCGACATAGTAGCCAATTTCCATGTTTGTCGATGGTCTCGTGAATCAAGTTCAATTGCATATAGTTCTGATTGATTGGTAAAAAAAATGTAATTACCAGATGGGTGCCACACAGCTTCAAACAATGCAGTACTTTGACGAGTGAGAAGTACAAATTTTTGTGTTTCAGTTTTTGCTTGTCTGTTATAGATCCATAATTCTGAATTCACTGTATAAAGTAATACACTTTCATCTTCATTCCACTGTGCGCTGGTGATTGTGCCGTCAATTTTTCGAATGGGATGAAAGGAAGAAAGTGAAGGAAGAATATAGGATATCTGTTTTTGTTGATCAACCAGCAGATCGTTTGGTCCTTGCAACATCAATACTGTTTGCGGTTGTTCCCATCCTTGCTCTTTATAATAAGGATATAAATCGGTTGGAAGTTCACTCCATTGCGGAGATGTCAATTTTGCTGAAGATGATTGTGGAATCGGCATGGTATCCAAGAAAAGCAAAACATCAGGAAAGAGGACAGAGCGTCCTTTCAAAACTGAAACAGATTTTTTCCACGGTCGATATCCTTCTTTATTAATTGCAATAGAATATTCACCCGGAAGTACAGAATTATTTATATAAGGAGTAGTGACTTGTTCTGTTTTTCCATTCAACATAATAGCAACATCTTTAGGAAGAGTGGTAATGGATATGACCGAAGTAGTAATAATAGAATGTGTTTTGGGATCAAATTTATATCCAGAAGTATAACTAATAATTCCAATAGTCAGTGGAATTGCTAGAATAATAAATATCCAGAAAATAATGGAAGGTTTATTTTTTTTGAATGATTGACGATGCATAGATGTTCGCGTATACTAGTATACTATAATCGGCTGAATAAGCATAACGTTATGGAAAAATTTGTGATAGAAGGGAAACAAGGGCTAGAAGGGGAAATTCCAATTCATGGAGCAAAAAATCATGCTTTAAAAATGATCCCTGCTTGTTTTTTAACAGAAGGGACAACGACACTACACCATGTTCCATTTGTTGAAGATATTTTACGTATGCTGGAAATTGTTGAGCATATTGGAGGTGTAGTGAAGCGACAGGATGCACATACAGTTGAAATTACACCACCGAGTACATTCAATGGTATATTGCCACCAAATATTACACCTAAATTGCGTGCTTCGCTTGTATTGCTTGGTCCACTTCT
>DATDUS010000136.1:0-7386 GCA_035290285.1 Patescibacteria group bacterium | reverse complement strand
AGGAGGTGCGCCATACGTAAACGCCTCAAGCATGTGCCCAAAACGCGATTCCTGTTCTTCTTTGCTGATGTGCAGTAAATCAAAAATTTTCTGTTGCATGGCTTGTTCATGAATACGAATGCTGCCGCTTGCCAGTTCATATCCATTCAAAACCAAATCATACGAATTTGCTCGAACACGTAATGGTTCAGTGTCTAATTTTTCCAGATCTTCCGGTTTTACAGAACAAAATGGATGATGTTGGGGTTGCAGATCCCCATTTTCCCCTTTTTCAAACATCGGAAAATCCACTACCCAACAAAATGCTAATTCATTTGGATCTTCCGGATTTTTGCGCAAATCTGGTTTATCGTGCCCGTATTTTTCCATGGATTCAGCATATGTTAACCGTGGAAATGGCGTGGTTGTCATCTGTTTTTCTGGTGCCACTTGTTGTATTAATTCAATAAACAAATTTTCGGTATATTGCAAAACATCTTCTTGAGTGACAAATGACATTTCAAGATCAAGCTGTGTAAACTCTGGTTGGCGGTCACCGCGAGAGTCTTCATCACGAAAACAACGTGCAATTTGAAAGTAGCGTTCTAAGCCGGAAACCATTAAGAGTTGTTTAAACTGTTGTGGTGACTGTGGCAATACATAAAATTTCCCTTTTTGTATGCGAGATGGAACAATATATTCTCGTGAACCTTCTGGAGTTCCTTTCATCATAATAGGTGTTTCTATTTCAAGAAAACCATGTTCCCCCATGTATGTACGAATAAACGCCACAACTCGGTCACGCAACAAAATATTATTTTTCATACGCTCTGTTCGTAAATCCAAATACCGATATTTCATGCGTAAATCTTCTTCCACATTTTTGGTATCAATATTTACTTCAAATGGCGGTGTTTTTGCTTCGTTTAAAATGTGCAATTCCAGTGCTTCAATCTCTACTGTTCCGGTTGCCAAATCTTTATTCACCTGTTTTTCTGGCCGTGCGTTCACTTTACCCACAATTTCAACCACAAATTCTGTGCGCAATTTGCTTGCTTCTTCCAACGCTTCCGTATGGTTTGGCAAAAACACCACTTGGCAAATGCCGCTTCGGTCACGCAAATCAATAAAAATCAATTTTCCCATATTGCGGCGTATGTGTACCCAGCCGCATAATCGTACTTCCTCCCCCACTTTTTTGGGTGTTTCGTTAATCCATATTCGCTTCATATATAAAAATCACTATTATTAACTCATCATATCAAAAGCCTAGAAAAAAGACTAATTTTTTTACTCAAAAATTAATGCTTTACGGATTCAACCGGTTAATCATGCGAGGGAATGGAATAGTTTCACGAATGTGTTGAATGCCCGTAATCCAAGCGGTCAGGCGCTCTAATCCATATCCAAATCCGGAATGTGGAACGCTGCCATACTTACGCAAATCTAAATACCATTGAAACGGTTCAATGGGTAAGTTATTCTCTTTCATTTTTGCAAGCAATAAATCATAATCGCTAATGCGTTCAGAACCGCCTATAATTTCACCATACCCTTCTGGTGCCAATAAATCTGCGCATAATACACGGCTTGCATCATCTGGGTCTGGCTTCATATAAAATGCTTTCACTTTTGCCGGGTATTTCATCACAAAAATTGGCACATCAAATTGTTTTGTTAATATCGTTTCATCGTCTGCGCCCAAATCATCATCGGAAACTATGTCGCTTCCGAGGGTATGCAATTTTTCCACTGCTTCTGCATGCGTCATACGCACAAACGGCTTTTCAACAACCGTTTGTAATGGCGTGATATTGCGTTCCAAAATTTGCAATTCTTTTTGGTTATGGTTTAAAACGTACGCCACAACATGCTTTATTAATCCTTCTTGAATATCCATATTGCCAACAAAATCCACAAATGCCATTTCTGCATCCATCATCCAAAATTCGGTTAAGTGCCTGCGGGTTTTTGATTTTTCTGCACGAAACACCGGGCCAAAATCAAATACACGACCATGCGAAAAAATAGCTGCTTCAATATACAGCTGTCCACTTTGCGTAAGGTAGGCTTTTCCTTCATCAAAATAGTTGATTTCAAATAATTCGGTGGTGTCTTCGCAGGAAGTAGGTGTAAGAATTGGCGCGTCAATTTTTATAAAACCATTCTGATTTAGATATTCGTATGTGGCATTGATAATGCTGTTTCTCACACGTTGAATAGCCCATTGTTTTTCTGAACGAAGCCACAAATGCCGATTGTTCAATAAAAAATCTGGCCCATGCTCTTTTTTTCCAATTGGATATTCTTCTGCAATCTGCACAATGTGAAGTTCCCGAACCTGTAATTCATATTCTTCTTTTTTTGGGTGTTTGCTAACAGTACCAAACAGCTCAACAGAAGATTCAGCTGTTAACTTTTGTGCCGCATTCCATATCTCTTCCGAAACTGCATTTTGCGCAACAATGGCTTGAGTCACTCCAGAACCATCTCGCACTTGTAAAAAACAAATTTTGCCAGACGAACGAACATTAAACACCCACCCTTTTACTGTTCCCTCTTCCCCCACCTGTTGTGAAAAATTTGCAATGCGCATATCCATATAATAATGTTATTTTTTTGGTTGTTCTTCTCTTTTTTCAAGCATTCGTACGGCTTGTTCCATGGCAAGTTGCTGCTTTTTTGCTGCTTCAAAACGCAAAATAGCCATGTGTTCTTCTACATGGTCAAGAAGTTCTGCTCGATCTTCATCTGTTATATATTGAAATTGCATTTCTCGTAACGCACGAATTGTTGGTTCCATGCGTGTGTCGGCATAAATCGAAACACGCAATGCATATTTCAATACTGCGTGCGCTTGTTCATCGTTATAATTTGCATCAAGCGCTTTACAATACCGATTCATTTCAAGCAGCAGCATATCAATTTGATCAAACCGTTCGGCCATCATTTTTGCTGGAAGTATATATTCACGATACTCTGCCAAAATCAGGTCAGTTGTTGTATCCTCTACTTCATTTTGAATATCAGTACGTAATTGCGTCAATACATCGTCAGCAAGCAAATCCACTAATTCTGGACTTACTGTCTCTGCTGCTTCTAAATAAGAGAATAGTTCTGCTTTTACAAATGGACTTCGAAGTGATTGTTGCGGAGCGGAAAGGAGCGAAAACACATGAGAGCGATCTTCAATTTCATGCTGAATACGATTGTATTCCAAAACAGACTTTGCGAGCTCTTCTACTTTTGTAATAGTGAGCTGTTTTTTTATGAGCTCCTGCAATTGTTTTTCAAATTGCTCAATGTGTTCTTGAAGTTGTTTTTTTGCTTCAAAAATTTGTTGTTCTGTAATATTCATATAAAAATGTTTTACACAGAAACAGCGACACGTTTCCGTTTTATGATACTGAAAATATACTTAATGAATTCAAAAAGCGCAACAACGCCAAATGTGGTTCCAATAACAGCTACCCATTCTGCAAACCCAAGCGGTACGGTTTGGAATATGCGTTGAAATGGAGGGAAATAAAATGCACTCAATTGAATAAGAAATGCAATCACCACAGCACCTACAAGCCATGGGTTTGAAAACGGAGAAAACGTAAAAATGGAACGGCGCAATGAACGTACAGAGAATGCATAGAGCAACGAATCAATAGACAATGAAGCAAATACAACAGATCGAGCAACATTCATATCGCCTGTTTTTTCAAGGAAGTACATAAAAAGAAAGACGTTCCAAATACCCGTTGCTAAAGAAATACAGAGCAACAATATTTTCGCTTCTGTGTTCATAACTGGCTCTTTTTTCGAACGTGGCATCTCGTTCATAATCCCCTTCTCTTTTGGATCCATCGTTAATGCCATACTTGGTAAACCATCGGCCACTAAATTAATCCACAAAATTTGTGCGGCAGTAATAGGCATAGGCACGCCAATAATAAGTGCCGTGCTAATCAACACCACCTCAGAAAATGAATCAGAAACTAAATACACTAATACTTTGCGGATATTGTCAAAAATACCCCTTCCTTCTTCTACAGCAGCAACAATTGTATTGTACCGATCATCTAATAACACCATGTCTGATGCTTCTTTTGCAACATCTGTACCAGAACCAAGAGCGACTCCAATATCTGCAGCTTTGATTGCTGGCGCATCGTTCACGCCATCGCCAGTCATTGCAACAATATTGCCATGCGATTGCCATGCATGAATGATGTTCAATTTATCTTCCGGAGAAACACGTGCATAAATAGAAATATTCTGTACAACCGCATTTAATTCCTCTTGCTTCATACGGTGCAATTGTTCACCATCTAAAATGTTTGAGTCAGCTGCAGGCAATCCAAGTTCCTTACCAATTGCTTGCGCAGTCAATCGGTGGTCGCCCGTGATCATGACTGTTCGAATACCCGCCTTCCGTGTTCTTTCAAATGTTTGTTTAATGTCTGGGCGTAGTGGATCCTTAATTCCAACAAATCCAACAAATGTCATTTCATTACAGTCATCAACACTCAGGGCTTCTTGGGTTGCCGGAACATCTTTATATGCCAAAGCAAGAATACGCAATCCTTGCGTAGAAGCCTCAATAAATTTTTCTTCAAACTTCTTGCGTTGTGCAGGAGCAAATTTTTTCACCTCTTCACCACGGCGCACTTCTGAACACATTTCAATAACTTTTTCTGGAGCGCCTTTCAGGTAAATACGATGATGCCCCGTTGGGTGTTTGTGAAGAGTGGCCATGAACTTTGCCTTAGAATCAAATGGGATAGTGGCAATGCGTTGTTCTTGCTTTTGCAAATCATCAATATTTAAACCGATTTGCAGTGCAGCGAGCATGAGCGCGCGCTCAGTAAAATTTCCTGCAATAACCGATTCTTGAAGATGAGAAGTCACACGAACCACATGCGCATCGTTACATAACGCTCCAATATTTAAAGCAAATAGTAATTCTTGCAGTCCGTCTTTTTCATGACGTTCAATTTCATGAATTTCTTTGTAATGATAATCACACGTGACGACAGAAACCACTTGCATATGACCTTGGGTAAGTGTTCCGGTTTTATCCGTACAAATAACGCTCGTGGAACCAAGCGTTTCAGCTGCCTGCAAATTACGCACAAGTGCATTGCGTTTTAAAATGCGTTGCATCCCAATCGCTAGAATAACCGTAACTGCAACAACCAATCCTTCTGGAATAGCAGACACTGCAACAGCAACTGCCGTAGTAAACATTTGTACAAAAGGAATGCCGGAAATCATACCAAATCCCAGAATAGCCGCACTCACTAATATGATGAGCATACCAATTTGGTGCGCAAAATGATCAAGCGTTTTTTGTAGTGCTGTCACCTCTTCTTTTGTGTCATGCAACAACTGTGCGATATGACCAATTTCTGTTTGGGCACCGGTATGCACCACAACAGCTTTCCCCGAACCCCGTGTTACGACAGTGCCAGTAAATACCATATTGCTACGGTCAGCAACGACAGCACTTGCCGCTATTGGTTGTATTGCTTTTTTAACTGATATTGATTCTCCTGTGAGTGCAGCTTCATTTACTTCTAATTCTGAGACTTCAATTATACGGGCATCTGCGGGAATTTTATCTCCGGTGCTCAATAGCACAATGTCCCCTGGAACCAATTGTGTTGCATCTATGATTTGTTCATTACCCTTGCGTATAACTTTTGCCGTAAGAGAAATGATTTTTCGTAACGCATTGAGTGCTTTTTCTGCTTTATTTTCTTGAATATATCCTACAATAACATTTAACAATACCGCTGCAAGAATAATATATGCATCAATACTATCTTTTAAAATAAAACTAATAACAGCAGCAGCAAGTAAAATAACGATGAGGAAACTTTGAAATTGTCGTAATAACAAAACAAGCCAGGACGTTACTTTCTGTTCTGGTAATACATTTTGCCCAACTGTTTCTAAACGATGTTGTACTTCTTCTTCACGAAGCCCTTCATTTTGAGAAGACACAATAGAAAAAACCTCTTCCAGGCTGAGTGAGTGAAAATCGTCTCTGCGGTTCTTTTGCATGAAATCATTATACCATTTTCAAAGCTTGAGATCAAATATGAACTAATGCGCTTTTGAAGCAAATTTTGCAATTAACACTACAATACCTATAAACAAAATGACCGCAAAAAAGAAAACACAGACTGTTGCAACCAATGCTTTCCGCACGACCGCTACTTTTTTTACTGAATTTTTTTTGTTGTCTTCTATATCAGACATAATAAACATTCATAGTTGAGTAGTAAAATAATACAAATCATCACATTTGTATTTTCCCTATCTCCTGACTCTCGAAAGAGAGCGTACGATAGTTCTGTATTGGTATAATAACACATTTTTTGTGGGACGTAGAGGAATCGGACCTCTGACCATCTGCTTAAAAGGCAGTTGCTCTACCCCTGAGCTAACGTCCCAAAATATACTTGCACTATAAACAATTGATAAAAAATTAGTGCGAAAAAATCATAACACTTCTTAAAATTCAGGTCAAGCAAAAAGCGAGGCTGCTATGCCCCGCTTTATCTATATAATGAAAATAACCTCTTATTTCTATTCAGCCCTTCTCATTTGCTCTGTTGACATTTCTGATGTAGGTAATTCTTGAATTTGATGTTGAATTTGTTGGGTCGACATTTCTGCTGTTGATGCTTCTGATGATACTGCTCTTGTTGCCCTTTCTTGTATTGCGTGTTGGTCACGTGGTGTTCTTCTTGTATCTAATGAAATAACCTCAGTAAGAGCTTCCGTACGACGTATCTCCTGAGCATCTTGAGCTTGTGCAGGTAAAATGGCTGTTGCTTGATCAACTAATGCCTCTTCTTGTTCTTTATTTGCACGAGCTGCTGCTTCAGCTTTCTTATATGCATCACCAAAAAGTGACACCTCTTTTTCCGAAGCACCCATTTCTTCACCTTCCTGGAACCATTCATTTTCAGCTCTTACAGCACCTTTTTGTTCTATTGCTTGTACAGTGGCAGGGGGCACCTCTTTTGGTTGCAGAGATTGTTTTGAATCGTCTAATTTCGCCTTTTCAAAATCAGACAATCCTGCCCGTGCTTCAGCGACGACCTGATCCTCAGGCTTTCTCCATTCACTTAAAGAACTTTCAATTTTTTTAACAGTTTTAGGTGGTCTTTTTGACCAGCTGAAAAATTTTTCTCCAAATCCCATAAATATATCATTAAATGATTATATTATATATTAACGCGTTTTTTGACTTTTGTCAATGGATCGCATTAGATAGTAAAAAGTGTTACCGAGAGGGTGTCGGTTAGATAATAAAAGGTGTTACCGTAGTTCTATATGACTATGAACACCAAACACAACGTATTAGAATCAAATCTTGGGAGATATCTCAAGGCAAATAAGGAG
>DATDUS010000135.1:0-5172 GCA_035290285.1 Patescibacteria group bacterium | reverse complement strand
CCTTGCCAGTTCCCATGGGCGATGCGGACGAGCAGTGTCCATCAAATTGACGGAAACCTCGACCACCAGGTTCTGGCCGTTATTGCCCTGGGTCACGATCGCGTTCTCGCTCTGATTCATGGCTTTCTCCTTCTGGAGTAGCTGGATGTCTTCCACACAATCACAATGACCGTGTTTCAGATTGCCATGTTCACCCAGCACCTGTGGTTTGCAACATGCGTTGCTGGTTTTGACACCCCACAGGGTAATAACGCCGCAAGTCGGCGTCGACGCGTCACAACAAGTAACGCATCTGAAGCACTTTAATATCCACAAGCAATACTGTAGAGAAGTGCTCCGAATGCGTTACTCGTCTTTCACAGAGACAATGGTTTTTTCAATGTGCTTTCGTGTTCTACTTTTAGTGAACTTTTTCACCAAAAACAGAACTACTCAGACTATCATGATTTTTTCATTGTGTCAATACATATTCACAAAAAAATACTCGATTTGTGAATGGAATAAACAAATATTTATTATTAAATACTATTGATTGATTATTTTTGTGAAAAACTATTTACAAAAATACTGAACCTGTGTATAATACAATTATCCTTATGAAAACCCTTCCCCAATTTTCCACCTATCATGAATCTCTCATACTCCTCGGGCTTACTTCCGACCAAGCACTTATTTATGAATTTCTATTAAAAAACGGCCCTAAAACTGCCTCAACTATTGCTTTAGAAACGCATATTGAACGCACACTCGTGTATAAAGTAATGGAAAAATTAATTGAATTGAATGTAGTAATAAAAAAGGATGAACAAGGTACAGTGGCACTTTTTGAAGCAGCACACCCGGAACGTATACAAGAACTAGCCGAAAAACGTGAGGGGCAAGCAAAAGCAGCAAAAGAAACACTCTCTGCACTTTCAGAGCAAATGAAAATGGAGTATAACCTAGCAATTGGCAAGCCGGGTGTACGTTTTTTTGAAGGTCTTTCTGGTGTTGAACGCGTAGTCACCGATACATTTACAACGCAAGGTGAAATTTTGCAGTATTTAGATATGGATGCTCTTGATACACAGTTTACTCATGAAAGTATACTTTATACAAAACGTCGTATTGCGTTACACATTCCAAAACGGTTGTTAGTTCGTGACACACCATTTGCTCGCGATAACAGCATGGTTACTGATACATACACACACTATAAATTACTTCACACAAGCGATGTGTTTAAAGCACTGACCTATATATATGATAACAAAGTAGCCTATATTACCTTAGACCCAAATCGACTTATTGGCATTATTATTGAAGATGAGATTATTGCGCATATGCACCGTGTGCTCTTTAATTGTTTATGGGAACAAGGTATTGCTCCACACTTTGCTGAGACTCTGCAGAAAAAGTGAGCGCCTCACTCGTTTTCTTTTGGTCGCCGAAGTTCAATAAACGTTAAGTTTCCCACAATTCCTTTTTTTCCTGTTGGCACAAAACCATACTGTTCAATGTAATTGCGCTCCTCTGGGCTGCCTTCAATTGCTTCACAAATTAAATGATACTGTTTTCCATATGTCGTAATTATTTCAGTTGCAAGAATGCGCGGCACATTGCCTCGTACATCCGGGTGTGCATTAAAACTGCCAACATATACTGTGTCTTCCGAAATTGATCGCGTTTTTATGCACGCCGCGAGTTTCTCTTTAAATCGATACAGTCGGAATGTTACATGTGAATCTAATTGTAAATCTCTTTGTAATTCAACGAGTGCTTCTTGAATATCCACCTCTTCATATCGCGCATCAGCACTTTTATTTTGTAGAATCAATTCTTCAATAGAATGGCGTTCTGCATCATTCATGATACTGGTAGGAATAGTGTCGGCAGAAAAATCTTTGAATTGTTCGAGAGCAATACCATCTGGAGCAGATGCAAGCTTGGAAAGTTGGCCAAAGATGAGTAAATCTGTTTCCAAAAAATTAAACGTGCGTATGACTTCTTTTGCATACAAAGAAGTAGAGAGTGCGAGTTTTGATGCATTTTGGATAAGATATGATTTTGCTCGTGAAAAAAATTTGTTACTATTTTGTGCTACGGCTGCTACGAGTGGCTCTGCATTTTCTGCGTTTGAAAGTTGTTCTGCTGCGCTGCTTGGTAACTGGGTGCTTGCTTCACGTAATTCTAAAAATTTTTCTAAAACGCTATTTATCGCTTCAGCATTGAGACACTGCGCACCCATACTCAGAATGGTGAATCGTTGTTCAACATTATCAATAAATGAATCCAATACTTCTAAAAAATGTTGTTGCATGGTGGGGTGTGCACGTAAACGGTCCAAAGTTGTATATAGTCTCTTCACTTCAATATCTCCACCTTCTCGAATGAATGGTGCAAGTGAAGAACGTAAATGCTCTGGAATAGGTACGCCCAATTCAGCAATAAGTTCATCATCTGATTTCGTTTTTCTTTCTTTCAGTGCTGCCAGTTTGCGTGTGGGGATATCACCCATAATCCATGGATTGCTTGGTGCGCTGGAAGGATGATCAAAATTTGTTCGTTCGTGTTTCATACTAAAATAAACTTCCTTGGTGTGCAAAAGTATTTCCAGTTTCTTGAATACTCCACACCTGAGAAAGAACAAATTTTTCTTTTTTGCCTAACTGATGACAATACGCCTGGAATATGTTTCCATCAAAAGTGAGTATTTCTACCGTGCGTGATACAATCGTTTTTTTTTGTTGTTCATCAATGTTAAAATATTCAATTTCCAATTGCGTGTGTTTTTTAAACGCTTCTTGTATTTTGTCACAAATAAATGGTTTTTCTCCCCATGTGATTGTAATTGGCCGTTTTTCACCACCAGAAGGAAAGTACAATTTTCCGTGACGTAATCCATATTCATAAATATCACGCGTTACTTCAACATCGCCCTTACAATAGGTTGCTAACGATTCAAAATCACCCTCTCGATACCAACGAATGGCATCTAACCCGTCACCCAATTTTTTTGCATAAATAGTCGCTTGAGCAATACTATCAAGCTTCAATCGATGTCCTAAATCTTTTTCTACTTCTTTTAAAATGTCAAGGTGTGGCAAAGAAGAAAGATCAATGTTTTTACAATACGGCTGCAATACCGGTACATCAAAATGAATAGAATTAAACCCGATAAGCATAGGTTTTTCTGCGAGCAATATTTTTTCTAAAATCGGTAAATCTTTTTCAAAAAAACCAAACATCTTTTTTTGAGAATAAGAGTATACACCAACATACGAAACCCCCAGCTTTTCCATGTTCTTGAACCCACCCACCTCATCAAAAGTTTTTTGAGTTTCAATGTCAAAAACGACGATATTATTTGTTTCATTATTCATAACAAAACTACTATACCGTTATTTACCTAAGAATTCAAGAGCATTGTAGATACAATAAACTTGTTATTCTGTTGCAGTAATTGATTTTTCAGTCTCGAGCATGAGCGCAATGCGTTCGCGCGCAGGACAAATAGATAAAAAATCGCAATTTTTACAATAGGGATTTGGCTGTGGCACAAACTCTTTCTCTGTTTGAATATGTTCTACTTGTTCTTGTACTGTGGCAATTGCCTCTTCTGCAGCGTCTTGCGTTATATCTACCGAATGCCATTCCCATGTCGGAAGAAACAAATAACTTGCTTTTGTTACTGGCTTTTTTTGGTTTGCAGAGACGATAAGCGCATACAAAATAAGTTGTAATTCTGATACTGCTTCTGTATCATATTTTCCGGTTTTATAATCAATCACATGCAATGAACCATCTTCTAACTCATCTGCCCTGTCAATGCGACCAATAACTTTAATGTTTTCTGTAATATCCGTGTCATAATAATCTTCTAACATCGCAGGCGTGATATTCATATCCATACGGTGCGCAAATAATCGAAGCATATTCAAGGCTTTCACTCCCCACTTTGCTTCATCTTCTCGATCTGTAAACCCTTTTCTGTTTTCTAACCAACGCCTTCGCAGTATTTTTTCTAACTGCTCAAATGTTCGATCTTCTATTTCTAATTGTTGATAAAAATCATGCAGTGCATTGTGCACATGTGCGCCCATGGTTAAATACGGCTTTGGTGTTTTATACTCTTTTGCCAAATCATCAATATACGTAAATTTATACTGCTGAGCGCACGTATGAAACATGTTCAATTTGTATGCCGATGCTTTGAACATGTATGGAATGAATTAGGCGGCTAGTGTTTCTAAATCTGCTGCATTAATGCCGACTTGGTCTAACATATACACATGGCGACCATTCGCTGGATCATATTTCCCAACACTAAAACGAACCATTTCTTTTTCATTTGTTGAGATGACACGCCATACTCCTATATTTCCTTCACGGTATACAATATCTTTGGTATATACTGCACCTGGTGTATTACAATCACTCCCACGGAATGTTCGAATGCAACGATTATAGGCTAATTTATTTGCCTCAGTAGTTGCTTCTTCTTGCGACTTTCCTTTAGAAAGTTGATCAAACAAATAATACTTCTGTAAAATTTCAAACGTATCACGAAAATCTTTTTTCTTTCCATCCAGCCCTTGAGCAAGTGAAATGGCAAAATGACCATCAAATCCATCAAAATCATTTACCTGTTCCTCGAGTGCTTGCTCATGAAATGTAGCTATCCCTTCTTCACCTGGCAAATATCTATCTAGTCCCAACGCGAGGAGATGTAATTTGCTTCTTTTTCCATTAACTCTTCGACCCACGTGCGTTTTTAATTCGTGCCCAATAAGTGGCAAAAGTTCCTTCGCAAGGATGTTTGTTGACGCTGGAATTTGTACGGCTTTATCTTTTTGGCTCACCCTAATTCTGGTTGAACTTCCTTGATCAATAATGACTTGCCATCCCGGTAATTGTAACTTCTGAATTGCCTGCTCAAATGCTTGTCGAATTTCCGATGCATTCAATTTCTTTTCACCGTCTTCAATGCGTGCAATAGATCGAATTTCTGTTGCAATGTTTTTTCCAACACGATTTGCTAGTTCAGTTGATGGGACAGGTAAATCTGAATGTGTTTGGGGATCCACCACAGGCAAACTCTGTAGAAGTACATCCGCAGCATTACGTACTTCGTCGCTCGAACTTTCTGCTGCCTCTTTTTGAATTCGGTCGCGCAATCTCTGAATTGTATAA
>DATDUS010000134.1:0-4503 GCA_035290285.1 Patescibacteria group bacterium | reverse complement strand
TATCTTGATCCATAGTTTGCATACCTGCAGCAGAATTTGTTTGAATAACTAGTTTAATTTGAGAAATTTTATTTTCACGAATCAGATTTGATACTGCGGGTGTGTTGAGAAGGATTTCTCGCGCAGCAACGCGACCTCCATTCATTTTTGGTAATAATAATTGAGAAATAATGCCACGTAATTCTAACGAAAGCTGAACTCGTATTTGTTCTTGTTGATGAGGTGGAAAAATATCTACAATACGATCAATCGTTTCTGCGGCACTCATAGTGTGCAAAGTTGCTAATACTAAATGACCGGTTTCGGCAATAGTAATGGCAGCGGCAATCGTTTCAAGATCACGCATTTCACCCACCATAATAACATTTGGATCTTGGCGTACCACATGTTTGAGTGCTTCGGGAAACGAAAGAAAATCAGAATGAAGCTGGCGTTGGCGAATCAGTGAACGTTTTGAAGCATGAATATATTCAATCGGATCTTCTAGTGTGACAATATGCGCTTGCTGTTCAGTATTAATCAAATCAATCATTGCCGCAAGTGAAGTGGATTTACCACATCCGGTAGGACCGGTGACAAGCACCAGTCCCTGCCTTCCTCTAATGAGTTTATACACTACTTCCGGGAAAGTGAGTTCTTCCATAGTTGGTATTTGATTTGAAACCACACGAGCAACCATTCCCATATGATCTCGTTCCCAATGGATGTTTACACGAAATCGACACAACCCAGGAAGTTCATACGATAGATCTAGTTCTCGATCTTTTATAAAATATTCTTGCTCGCTCTTTGTGAGTATTGATAGAATTAATTCCTGCAAATCTTTTGGTGTGAGCTTAGGATATTGTGTTAATTCAACAAGCTGACCATCAATACGAATAGTGGGCGGAAAATCAACTGCCAAATGCAAATCCGAAGCCCTACGATGAAAAGCTTCTTGAAACAATGCATCTATTTTTTTTATTTGGGTATTTATTTGATTCATTATTATTATTTTATCAAATTATGGATGAGAAATCAAGTGTAGTCTTCTCTAGACAAGAGCATATTTTTTTGATATACTTCAATAATTAAAATATGTGAAATACACATACAATTATCATATGCAAGAAGGAACATTCATTCGTCATCGTGGTTTATGCTTAGAGTCAGAACGAAAAACACCAAATAGTTTTGAAGCATTGTTAGACCAATACGGCGTAGGAATGGAATGCGATGTTTTTTTATTGAAAGATGGAAATCTTGCAGTTATGCATAATAATGATTTTTCTCAGGAAAAAAGAAAATTATCTCAAGAAGAAGTTGAAAATATGACTCTAGAAGACTTGCAAAAATATCACGTGATTGATAGAGCAACGAATCAAGAGGGAGGGGCAGTTCCACTGATGGATGAATATATATGGAATGCTGTTGACCGTGGGAATCCATTAACGATTGAAATAAAAGCCAGTACTCCAGAACGCGCAGAACAAACAGCACGTGCACTCGTAGCAAAAATTGCGCAGTTAAAACAAGAGGGTGCATTTGGCGAGAGTCAGCGACGCGCAGAAGACCCAGAAGAGCTACTGAGTCTTCATTCTTTTTCAGTAGAAGCATTGCAAGCAGCACAAAAAGAAATGGTTGAGCAGCACCAGCAATTTCCTCTGGGTTTGTTTTGGCCATCTGCACCTGAACGTGCACGAGATATGAAAATATCACAAACTGCATTGGAATATGTAGAATATACAGAAGGAAAATCAATGCATTGGGCTGAAACAGGAATTGAACTTGCTAAAAAAATTGGCGTGCAATCTATTAATCTTCAAGAAAGTAACATTACACCTGAAGTTGTCGACAAGGCACACGCTCTAGGTTTGAAAGTATATGCTTGGGTTGTCAATAGTCCAGAACGCGCACAGCAACTCATAGATATGCATGTTGACCATATTATTACAGAGACGCAACCCTCATTTTAAGAGATGAACCAGTATTTTTATTGAACAGAGAAATACTGATTGATAGTATGAAGTAATTCTTGCGGAGTCTCAACAATCGCATGCGGATTTCCCTTTTCTAAGGTTTTCCGAAAATGAAAACCCCAAGTAACGCCGATAGAAGAAACTCCTACGTTTGTTGCTTCATTCATGTCGCCTAAAGTATCGGTCACGAAAATACAATCCTGTATCTCCAATTTGTAATCGTCCAATACCATTTGAATCTTTTTTATTTTGCTTGTGTGTACATCTGCACCCATAATGGTTGAAAAATAATCATACAGGTGATGCTTTTCTAAATACGATTGTACTGGAGCATTAAGTGACGATGTCACAATCAAGAGTGTGTAGTGCTTATTTAATTCAGTGATCGTATTCATCATTCCATCATATACCGGCAGGTTTAGTAATCCATCTATATATTCTTCATAAAATTCTGTATCTCGAATCAGTGGCAATGATTGCGCCTTAACTGTGTCATGAATATTGCCTTCCGATAGTGCCCGAATACTTTGTTTTGTGCATGATGCGTCGATTTTTTTACATACGTTATACGCTAAATCAAACGAATCTACGATAACACCATCGAAGTCAAATAATATAAATCGCTCATTTTTTAAATGTTGTTTTGTCATATGAAAGTATTATATATGTAAACATCATAAGAGGATTTTCTCGGAATTTACGAAAAATTCTTGTTACTATTTCTTTGATACTGGTAACGATATTTTCTGAATTAAAGCTTCATATCCAGAGTAAGAGAACATTTTGGAAGAATCATTCTTTTACCGCTTAAAAAATTGGTTGAAGAATCCACTCTTGTGCTCAGGTGGACGTTTTGTCTTTTGCTGTAACTCTAAGTAGCGCTCCACATCTTTGGTGTTTTCTGCAACACGCTCTTTGAGTTGCTCAACAATTTCTTGAGGCAAACTAGATTTTTCTAACAAGTTCAAAAATACCTCTTTGTCGTTCACTGCCAGGTTCAGCACTCGGCATGTTGCTATGTCAACATATTGAAAAAATGTCTCCACTAATGGGAACTGGCCACTAGCATCACAGTTATAGGTCATAGTGTGCGCCTGGGTATCAACGGTAATGCTTGCCTCTCCAGCATTACCAAGTTTAAACGAGAATTTTGTATAATCAGTATTTATTAGCGCTGAATTGTTAAAGCTCATCTGCTTTCGCAATTCTGCAAGTTGCGCCTCATTGTATTTTGCTGATAGTCGAATCATATTTTTTATTATGTACCCGCACGGGGAATCGAACCCCGATTGCCAGGATGAAAACCTGGTGTCCTAACCATTAGACGATGCGGGCAAATAAAACTACGTCATTTTTAACGCCTTCGTATTATACGGAAAGCAGCACTCATCAGTCAAGCGAAACGACTTGCACAGAAATAGAAGAGTGAGTATAATTTGGCTAGACACATATTACGTGGTCTTTATGAAAAATTCTAGTATATTTACCAAAAAAATAAAAGAGCTTACCCCAAACGAAGTCGAATATACCGAAGACTTTTTTAAGCAAGCATTTGGAGAAAATGCAGACACTACCATTGCTCTTGAACAAAGCGCAAAAGAAGGTCCTCAGGATCTTTCCCATCAATTTACTGATCAAGATATTGATGAAAATTGGTTGAATCAAACAGAAACATTTGAGGGTCAACTTGCAGTAGATGTATTGCAAACAAAGCAAGATATTTATATTATTGCCACAGTTGCCGGGCTGCGAGCGCATGACCTCGACATTGATATGAATGGTGATATGATTACTATTCGTGGCGTGCGTCGTCATCGATTTCTTACCGCTGTATCAGATGAAGATTATTTTATTCGGGAATGTTATTGGGGTGGATTTTCCCGCTCTATTATTCTACCGGTAGATATTCAGTATGATGGTGTAGAGGCAACCTTAGAAAATGGTGTGTTAACTATTCGACTTCCAAAATCTAAGCGATCTCGTAATGCCAAAATTGAGGTGGTCGATATTTCACAAGATTGACTGTTGCTATCATTTCATTAGTTGTTCTATTATTATTTATTTTTGTCACATTATTTCATTTTTTTGCGTATATACATATGGTACCTTTTATAAAAGTACAAGTGGAAAAAGTATTACCTAATCATTTGGTTCTTTCTTTACCAAATGGAGAAACACTTCTTTGGCCAATGGAAAGCATTGATGATTCAAACAGTGCTCTTGTACCTGGTATGGAACTTGTTTTGACGCTCACGCATTCTACGCGCATTATTAATGAATTGTTAAGCGATACTCATGGCAAAAACCAAAAAGAAAATAACAAATAATAGCGAAACTCATACATCGCACGGGGCACAATCACATAAAAAGCGCAGGCGATTCCTTATGGGTGTTATTATTATTTTTGGGATAGTATTCGTTTCTGTCACTATGGTTTTAGGAGCGTATTCATATTTTTTGAAACAATATGAACAAAAATTCTATCCGGGAGTGATAGTTGGAGAAACAGCTCTTGCTGGGTTAACCTATGCAGCAGCACTCGATA
>DATDUS010000133.1:0-2740 GCA_035290285.1 Patescibacteria group bacterium | reverse complement strand
GGCTTTGACATCAAACGTTGAAATGAAATCTTTTTCACTTAATCGATCTTGCTCCTGTGATTCACGCATGGAACGTCCAACAAAAAACGCTCCAATCAATACAAGACAAATACCCAATAAAACAAACGTAATGATTCGCTCTTTTTTATGCATACATTTTTCGTGCTTTTAAATCTTTTCTTTTTCTTACAAAAAATGAAGTGGCGGCAATAATCAGCACAATAATAACAGATGAGAAAATATTTCCATATTTCAGAACTGTTTTTTTCGTATCACTCAACGGATCAATTGGTCTATTTAACGCATTACGAGAACGAATGGAAATAAGAGAATTATCTTGTGTTAATGCATCAACGGCATTCACAAACAATAATGCATTTTCAATAGAACCTTGTTGTAATAAATCATCAGAAATAAAACGTGAATTCCCAACAACGAATACACGAGCTGATGTTGTTTCTGAAACAAATTGACTACTATCTACTGATGTCGGTTTTTCACGATTTGTAAATGCGCTTTTTATAGTACCAGAAATAAGTGCTGCAACTACCTGCTCCTGCAAGGAATTGCTATCCGGAGTACGTATTGCTTCAGGAGAAATACTGGTAAGATCAGTAAATCCAAAAGATTGACTCGACGTTTTTGCTAATGCTGTGACTGATGTTTGGTCAGAACCATGCAAAGAAAGAGAGCTCACCCACGGTATTGTAGTTTGTTGCAAACGTGAAGAAATAGGATTCTCGTTATTAAAACCACTACTCACTAACCGTGGCCATAACGGATATGCTTGTACCACTTGATACGAACCGCTTCCACCCATGCGAATAGTTTCTGGTGACGCAAAATCTGCCACTAAATCTTGGTTGACTATAACACCATAAGCTTCTAGTATTTTTTCTATGCCCGTTTTATTTGGTTGAATTTGTCCCAATTGCTCACTGACATTCATGCCATCAATAAGTACAAACAAATTCCCACCACGCATAACAAACTGATCAATAGCATATTGTTCCTCATCAGAAAACTCTTTCTTTGGCCCTGCAATGACTATATTTTGTACATTTTCCAATGTATCAACGGTGGTCGATGAAACATTGAATTGTTGTGAAAGATATTGCTGCACCTGTTGTGTTTTAGCAACTTCATGATCTGACAAAAATGCAATTGCCGGAATTTCATTTCTTGTCATTTTTTGTATTGCGGCTGTCATGGTGTATTCTAAATTATTGGTGTCAGAAATAATGGGAATTGTTTCTTGTGTGTCTTGATACAGCAGCACCATGCCTGCATAGCCTGAACTTACTTCAAATTTTTCTTTAGAGGTGACATTAAATTGAATAGCTGGAATACCGTATTTTTCTGCCTCATTTTCTACATCACTTTGTGGTTTTGGATCTAAAAATTCAATGATTACATTCTTTCCACCAATGCGTTTATATTCTTTCATCATGTCTTCAACATCTCGCCGAAGTGCTAATAAATCTTGAGGCACTTTTTTTGAAAAAAATACTTTTACCGTAACCGGATCTTCCACATGCTCCACAATTGTTCTTGAAGCTTTTGAGAGTGTATATTGTTTTCCTGCTGTTACATCCAAACGTATATTAATCGGTGATAATAACATATTAAGAATTACTGCAATTGCGATGACTAATAGGGGTTGACTATACGTATGAATAGAACGATGTCTACGTCCCAGTGATAATACATTGGCATACAAAAATACAGCAATAAATGATACATAATATAATACATCCCGTAGATCAATCACACCTTTTGAGAGGCTTTCAAAATGTGTATAGGTAGATATTGTGGAAAAAACTGTGCCAATCATTCCTCCGGAGCTGGTAAAAAAAGACATGCCAAATAGCATAAACACAAATGCAATGGCGGCGCTCACTAAAAATGCGACAATTTGGTTCTTTGTTAATGAAGAAACCCACTGACCAAGCGCAATATAGGCACATCCTAAAAATAACGCACCGACATAGGAACCAATAACCGGTCCCCAATCCAGATTACCAATAGAGGATAGTGTGAGTGGTATTGGAAGAGAAAAGAGTAATACACAAGCAAGAAAAGTAGTTGCTGCTGCAAATTTTGCAAGCACCGCTTGCACATCTGAAATTGGCAAAGTCAGTACTGTTTCAATGGTTCCCGATTTCTTTTCTTCACTCCATATTCTCATTGATAATGCAGGCAAAAAGAATAGAAAAAACCATGGGAGTAAACGAAAAAAATCACGCATACTCACTTGACCTACCAAAAAAACATCTTGCCAATATAACCAGGAAAGCGATACCAAAAAAATAACAATAAATATATACGAAAGCAATGAATAAACGTAGCTCAAAAATTCTTTTTTATACAATGAAATAACAGGTTTCATGATTGTGTGGTCAATTGTCTAAATACATCCTCAAGGCTTTGGGCAGAACGTTCCATTTCTAATAATACCCAACCTTTAGTAACGCATAATTGAAAAATTGAACGTCGAATATCTTCATGTGATGCTGAAGTTAATACATATTCATGATTCTTCAGATAACTCACCTCTTTTACCCCTTCAAGCGATTTTAACTCTTCCACAATACTTTCCTGTTGAGATTCAATGATTACCCGAACTTGCGATTGCCCTTTTGAATTATGTACCAGCTCATTAATAGTGCCTTGTGCAACAATTTTTCCCTGATGAATAATAATGGCTCGATCGCATGCAGATTGCACTTCTTGCAAGATG
>DATDUS010000132.1:0-4105 GCA_035290285.1 Patescibacteria group bacterium | reverse complement strand
TCCCTCTTTATCAATTGGCGTTGTTGCAGCCGTTGATGTTGTTTTTTCTTCTGTGAATGCATCTAAATAAATAACCTCGTCTGTCACCCGTGGTTTAACGGGCACTGTTTCCAAACTTTTTATGCTCTCTACCTGTGCGCTGGTAATTTTTTCACCAACTCGTACCACAACACGATCATGAACTTTAATATCTTCTCGTGCAATTTCACCAACAGCATCTGTTGGTTTTGGATCGTGTATCACTTTTCGAAATGGAGTTTCAATAAAACCAAAATCATTAATGCGTGCAAACGAAGCAAGATGACCAACCAATCCAATATTTGGACCTTCCGGCGTGGCAATCGGGCAAATGCGTCCGTAGTGAGTTCTGTGCACATCACGTACTTCAAACCCTGCACGCTCACGTGACAGACCTCCTGGCCCCATTGCCGAAAGACGACGTTTATGTTCTAACTCAGCCAATGGATTGGTTTGATCCATAAACTGTGATAATTGTGATGACATGAAAAACTCTTTTACCGCACCAATAACTGGCCGAGCATTAATGAGTTGACCTGGTGTGAGCGTTTCAATGTCCTTGGTTGACATACGATCTTTAATAATACGCTCCATACGAGAAAGACCGATACGAAATTTATTCTGTACCAATTCACCAACTGCTCGAACACGACGGTTTCCCAAATGATCAATATCATCTGCTTCTTCTTGTGTATTATTCAGACGAATGACTTCACGAATAATAGCGACCAAATCTTCACGACGCAAAATACGTGTTTGCGGATTGTTTGGAATGTCAAAGCCAAAACGTTTATTAATTTTATATCGACCAACGCGACCAAAATCATAACGATCAAAATTAAAGAACATCGAATGAATAAGACTGCGAGCATTATCAATAGTCGCAAGATCACCCGGACGAATACGTTTATACACTTCTTTTAATCCTTCGCCCTCTGATTTTGATATATCTTTTTCAATAGTGGCTCGAATATATTGATTATTTGGATCAATATCCGCGTCTTTAAACAGTTCAATCAATTCCTCATCGGTTCCATATCCAAATGCACGTAATAACGCAGTAACAGCTACCTTACGTTTACGATCTACCTTTACATAAATCACATTATCGTGATTTGTTTCAATTTCAAGCCATGCACCACGATTTGGAATAATTTTTGCTCCATAATACAAACTTCCTCTTAAAAATTCAGACGTAAAGAATACACCAGCCGAACGAATCAGTTGTGAAACAACAACACGCTCAATACCATTTACGACAAATGTGCCACGATCAGTCATTAATGGAAAATCTCCTAAAAACACTTCTTGTTCTTTCACTTCATTCGATCGCTTATTCACTAACTTTGTCTGAACACGTAATGCTGCTTCAAACGTTAAATTTTTATCTTTTGCAGTGACCTCATCAAAACGCGGCTCATCTAAATAATAGTCAGTAAAATGTAATTCTAAATCTCTTCCTGTAAAATCTTCAATGGGAGAAATTTCATCAAATAATTCTTTTAATCCCTCCTGTAAAAACCAATCATAGGAAGTTTTTTCCACTTCAATAAGATTTGGAAGCTCTTCAGCCTCATGGTTGGTGGTAAAATACTTTCGTTTCGATAAAGATGTAGGCATAGTAATATGGTGAGGATTAGCTATTATGTTTCATATAGACCACGCTTCTTCACAATAAATGAAGCATGGTAGAGATAATAAAAAAGAACACGTGGTTCCTCAATGATGAGGAAACAAGCTTATATAAGCTTAAATTATAGAATGTGATGATGAATGAACACGTTTGTGGCTTCGACGTTCAATATTTGAAAACCAATAGTTACTGTAGAAAGTTTTTCGTTATGTGTCAAGGGCATCCCTCTTTTTTTGTCAAGAGTGTTATCCACAGAAATTTTTACGCTAATATTAGTATAAAATAGATGATTAAATTTTTTCAAGCACATAAAAGTAAAAATGACACAGGCGAGTTACCCACATTTTCCACAAAGTTATACACACCATTATTTTATAACTTTTTTATTCTCTAAGTCACGAAGTTCTTCACGAGCCACTGCTCGATCATCCCATGGTATTTTTTTGCCTTGAGCAACACATATACTTAATTCCGCACCTTTTGCAGTCAACAATACTACATCTCCCGGTTGAGCAAATTGAAATGCACGACCAATAGCCTCGCGCCTATTTAATATACGCCACATATTCGTTCCTTCTATTTTTCCAGCCTCAGACACTCCTACCGCAACTTCATCAATAATAGCTTGTGGATTATCGTCATAAGGATCTTCGTTCGTTACAATCACCATATCACACAAAGAACCTGCAATATATCCATTTTTTCTTCTACGAGCCACATCTCGACCACCCCCTGTAGAACTGATTAATGTAATAATACGATGTTTGAAACCCAATTTTTCCCGCCAAAAATGATATAATAATCCTAAACTTCGCGGTTCATAAGCATAATCAACAATAACGGTAAATGGTTGACCTTCATCAATAAATTCCATTCTTCCTGGAATTTGATCAACAGTTTGTATTGATTGAATCATATCAGTCAAAGAAATCCCTAAGACAAATCCAACCCCCATTGCTACTGTTGCATTTAGCACGTTCCACGAGCCTAATAATGGTAGAGAGACCGGTGACCCATTGACAACAAAATTTGTTTTTTGTAATTCTTCTGCTATATCAGATAACATAAGAGTATTTCCTTTTGTGGAACCAATGTGCACTTTTTGATAACCACCAATAGCGCTAAACTCATTGGCATATTCTGCATCCATATTCACGACACTTGCTCTGGGTACTATATGACCGCGAATTTGTTTGGGGTGAAGATGCGCAATGTGCCAAAATAACTGTTGTTTTGCTTGTTTATACTGTTCAAATCCTCCATGTGATTCGATGTGTTCTGGAGTTAAATTCGTCAATGTTACAATATCGTATGCAATACCCAAGTGACGCCACTGTTTAATGCCTTCTGAAGTAGTTTCAATAATGGCAATATCGCAACCTGCTTTCACCATGCGATGCAACCATTGTTGCAGCTTAAATCGCCCCAACATGGTCATTTTGTATGGAGACAAGGTATTGAAGTGACCAATACGATAATTCAATGTACCGGTGAGTCCCACTGTATGTCCGGCATCTGTTAAAATTTTCCACAAAATATTACTTGTTGATGATTTTCCTTTTGTGCCCGTAACACCGATAATAATCATTTTTTGTGAAGGAAAACCATACACCACTGCAGCAAGTTGCGACAAGCATTTATGATAAAATGATATCCATACAGTTGGAATCCATTTTTTTAGCACTCTTTTAATCATGTCTATAAAAATACTCAATTCATCAGGAAAGGGCAAGTGGCAGATATCATTTGTCTAAGTCACGCCGTTTAAAAAGTATTGCAGGAAGGCGATCATCTTCTAATAAGACTGTCACCGTATAAAGACAATTTTTAATTTTTGCCTTCTTCCAACAAGCAACAAACCATTTTCGAATGAGCGGTACGTGTAATTCAAGTGTTTCTACTCCGGCTTCAAAAAATTTATTCAGTTGCCGTTTCGGTAATTTATCTTGCAATAAAGGGTAGGCTGGCCGCAAAAAAGTCATTCCATTTTTCTCATAAGTCATTTGGGCATTTTGAAAATAATAACAATAAGTAATCGGGAAATCTTGAAATAACTCTTTATATTTTACTTGAAAATTTATTTCATCACACTCGCCTACCACTTGTTGAGTTGAAATTTTTTTAATTTTTGCTATACATTTTTTTTCTATTTGTGCCAGATACTTCTGTACAAATTGTTTATATTCTTGATGAGCATTCATATACTATCTATTATTATTTATGCTTTCTCAATCATATCTCCAACACTACCGGGTATATTACCTACTAATGTGACTGCTTCTACATCTGTAGAAGCTAAAGCTGTTCCCTTCACGAATGCCGCTGCCGTTACGGAATACACTGATCGTTCGCCATCTAAAAATGAACCCAGTTTACGCACACCTTCTGTAGCACTTTGTTCCTCACGTTTTCTGCTCCATTCATAATGATCAAAATTAAATGAACAAGTAAATT
>DATDUS010000131.1:0-4897 GCA_035290285.1 Patescibacteria group bacterium | reverse complement strand
CGTTACTGCAAATGGAATTTTGACCTATCAATTTACCCTTGCTCCAACGCAACAAGATGCGCAATCGGGCGTGAACCCAACATTTAGTCTTTCGCATAACTGCAGTGGAGATCTCTTTGCTGTGGATCAAGCGTATGGCGTGCTGGTTAAAATAGATAAATCAACTGGTACAACGCAATGGGTTGGAGAGTCTTTCTCTTTACATGATTCAACCGGTTCTACTGCGCTTGCTGGTCTTGATGCGGTCTGTCAACGCTAAAAGAGCAAGAACAGTAATTATTCTGTTAAGAATTTCTTTTTTGTTCTTGTTCAAAAATGTCACGCACAATGCCGAGGCTGATTGCATAAGTGGCGTTTAGGCCTTCCCAGGTAAGACGCTTTGCTCCAAGATTTAACCCTTTTTTGTGTGGCGTATCCGAAACATAGTGTGCCAAACCCAAGCGAAAATCTGGGTTGAGTACATAGGTAGAGTGTTCTGGATATCGTTCAGGATAGACCATTTCATACACACGTTCTAAATATGGTCCGCTTTCCATTTCAACAATGGTGTACCCATCGCGCAGGTCTTTTCCCAAGGATTGTTCATTTTGTAAAAAAGTTCCACGCACTGTCACTGCTTTTTGGTTTGCAAGAATGGAGTTATTGATGAGGTATGGAGAGAATGTTTCCGCAGCGAAGATATTGTTAAAAAATATTTGATTTTGAGTATGCAAATTGAATACATAGTTTGGAATAGTCACGTCGCCAATTGCAGCATTGAGGGAAGCGCACTTGCCCATAATGTACACCCCGCGCATTTCAGAAACGTTTTCACTCATTTCACGCAAAATGCCATACGCACCAAGGCCTAATGGATACGCAATGTTGATAATCAGTGCATTGCTTGTACGCAGACGTTTGCGCATGCGCTCATCAATATTCAGGCGTTTATCAATGCTTCTGTTTTTTATCACATCGCGAATGGAAAATACTTGTGCTTCAATATCAATGTGATGATATGGTTTTAAACGAATCAGGCCATATTTTTTTTCGTGTGCTTTTTTTTGTTTGCGATAAATCGTATTTCGTTTTTCTGTCAAACGAGAAAGATAGCTGCATACATTTTCTTCGGGAACTCCTTCTTTTTTGAACTGTTCATATTCATGTTGTAAATGAGACTTGTTGTCTTTGAATAACAGTTCACGTTTTTTATAGGGAAATCCAGAAAGAATGTTTATAAGAGAATGAGAGTTGGAAGAAACAAAGTAGACGGGTTGTTTATACACATCAAATGGATATTCTTTTCGCGTAGAGGCAATATGAATCCACCACTGTTGAATAGTTTTGGAATAATCAACGCTCGAACCAGCAAGGAGAGAAATTTCATAATCAATTGGATGTCGCACAAGATAGGTGAATGCACGAAATTGATCGCCAAACAATTCTTGCACTTTTTTAAAATCACTGATGGTAAAACAAGATTCCAGCGATTTTCCAGATTGCGTGAGTTGATGAAGTTTGCGCACTTCAATATAAAAAGCCGTGAGTATGGTTATCAGATCTTCAACATCAGAAGTACTGGAAACAAAAACAGCAAGGGTTTTGGTGTTTTTATGAAATGCGCATTTGCGTTGCCGGGCAATAGCTTTTGTTGGATCCCAGTTTTTTTTGGTCGTATGAAGGTTCGCGTTTTCAAATGTGCGATCAGATTGACCCATGATAACGGTTTTTGTTTGAAGAATTTCTTCGGGTAAACGCAAAACAGAATAAATGAGCGCAGAAAGATCGGGCTTTTTTGTTTTGACGAGTGGATGAAGAACTGGCTGGGTTGATGCGTGTTCATCAACAAATGAAGAAATACGGACACTGCCCATACCCTGTAATGAAGAGTGGATTTTTTGAATATACGCTTCGATATGATCCATAAAAAATGAGGTTAATAGCTTCTTTATTATACACACTCTTTCTTTTTGCGTCATCCAAGGTCAAAATAGGATAGTCTGACACTTTTTTTGTTGAGCCACGTATTATACTATACAAAAACAAGCTCTATATTATGCAGTCACCCGAACGCCTATTCGCCAATAATTATCTTCAGTATATTGATGAAATATATAAATATATTTTTTTTGCTGTACGTCAACATGTTGAAACCGCAGAAGATCTTACGAGTACAGTTTTTTTAAAAGCATGGAGAAGTATGGAACGATTTGATGCAAAAAAAGCAAGTTTTCGAGTCTATTTATACACCATTGCTCGAAACACAGTTATTGATCATTATCGATCCTTCAAAATAATTGAAGAGTTAGATTCAAATACGCCAGTAAAAAAGCAAGAAGATGATTATGATATTGATATTCAGCTGTTTTGGCAGCACGCCTCAACAGTTCTTCATTCAGAAGTATATCATTGTTTAATATTAAAGTATCGAAATGATCTTTCAGTAAATGATATGAGTATTATTATGGGTAAAACTCCAGATAGTATTAAGTCCCTTTTGAAACGGGCACGTCAACAACTTCAACAGAATTATAGTCAGAAAATTCTATGAATAATCAATCAGACATACAAAAGAATGTGCAATACAAAAACGAACAAATAGAGTCGTTGTTGACCACGGCTATTAATATTGAAAAACCGCAATTACAATGGAAACAAGCAATGTTACTTTCTATGAAAAAAAACATATCTCAACACGTTCGAACACAACGGCATGGTTTTAGAAAGTTTATTTTTTTACTTGGGATACCATCCGTGGGGGTTGTAACTATGATTTTATTATTTCTGCAGATGCAAAGAAATTTTGTAGAAGTAGAAACAGAGAATAATCATTCAGAAGAACGTGCCAGTAGTCCGATTTATATAGCAGATGAATGGACACGAACGCACGTGCAGTATCATTTTGTTGACGAGATAGAGTTGCCTACAGCCTTCTCAGTTGTTGAATATGAGTATGCTCCCATCAATCGTGAATTTCTTGACGTTCTTGTACGCCAATTAGATCAAACGTTATTTTCAGGAGAAATCACCACCGATGATCAATATCATAGTATTACTTATACGGCAAATGGAAAACTTTTTTCTGCGTGGCAGGATCAGAGTCAATTTAGTTATGAGTTATTTGCTGCGCCAAAGGAATCAGAGTTTATCAAGCAAGATAAAAAACGATTAACATGGGAAGAGCAGGTTACGATTGTTAATGATCTCATTATGAGTCATCCAGAGGTTGTATTTCATAAACCATATGAACTGCTATCACTACATGGAAAAACAGAGGTAACAGTACGAGTGAAATTGAGTGAAAAACAATATATTGATGTTTATCATATACGTTTTTACAATGGTAAATTATGGAATATTTGGGGGAATCTCATTACAAACATCCATGAGAACACTCTACCTAACACTCATGGAAGCACAAAAGAAATAGAAGCATTTTTGAATATGAATCCTCCTTTTATTCTACATTCAAATTTTCCTGATGAAGCATATGTACAATACAACATTACGGATTATCGTTTTTTGAAACAACAAAACAGTACACAACTTGAATTAAAATATGAATTACAAAATCCAAAAAAAACGTTTCATGCTCTTGGTTTAGAGTATACGTCATTTAACGATGTAGATGTGATAAGTGGATGGATGGTTGTTCCATCTGCAGACCAACGCGCAGTGGAAACAAAAATTATAGAAAAACAACTGAAAGCCAAACCTTCAAAATAATTATTTTGCGACAGTGCCTAAGTGGAAGAGGTTTAAAAATTGAGTTTGCTGGCAAGGTGGCCAATTAAGGGCAGTTCTTTTTCTTTGCCAGTTGCAGCATTGACAATACCCATAATCCAAAAAATCAATAACGCTAAACTTAATATCCAACCAATAAGAAGTTGCAAAATAGTAGGAAGAATTTGGTTCACTATACTGACAACAACCGCTGCAATAAACAGTATGAGCCCTTGTTTTACATGAAATTTTACATATGGGTCATTTTTTGCGTCAGTCAGCAGGGGAACAAAAAATAAAAAATAGGCAACAACAGCCATACCAATATTCTTTTTTGATGAATCTGGTTTAGATTGCGTAGCAAGGGGCGTTTGTTTTTGTTTTGATTGTTCTTCCATATAATTTATTTTTATAGATTAATATATAAATTATACCATAAAATTAATTTTATTGCAATTTTTTGTTTTATAAATAAAAACATACAATAGAACGCTTGATTTTACTCTCATCTTTTTCTATACTAAACAAGCTCTATGCCCGGGTGGTGAAATGGTATACACACAGCACTTAAAATGCTGCGGCGAAAGCCATGCGAGTTCGAGTCTCGCCCTGGGCACAATGATAAAATAGACGCGCGCAAAATTTTACGCCCGTATAAAATAGCAGAATAAAAAAATGTACAGATGTACGGTGTTTCATACGGACACTCCTCTTTTGATTGGTGAAGATGTTTGTGTCTATTCTTATAGTATGTTTGCAGAAGACATTCAACGATTTTTATTGAAGCAGCAGCAGGATGGTTTTTTGTATCCGCGATATCAAGATTATTGTCTTTCTCAGATTCCAGAAATGATATTGCATCTTTTAGGAGTACAGAACACAAGCAATGCGCTCACTGAGCTGGTAGAGCGCATACAGTTACGACCACAGAAAAATCAAAAAGTCGTGTTGTTTTTGTTTGATGGTTTGGGATTTTCTCAGCTAGAACCATATTTTCACACACTAAAATTTTTTCAACGCATAAAACAGCATGGCCTTGTTACTCCTCTTACAACAGTCTTTCCCTCTACGACAGCTGCTGGGCTCACGACAATCAACAGCGGACTCACACCTCAGGAGCATGGCTTGTTAGAGTGGAACATGTATATGGAAGATATTGATGAAATAATCGAGACGGTTCCGTTTATGCGTCTTC
>DATDUS010000130.1:0-4598 GCA_035290285.1 Patescibacteria group bacterium | reverse complement strand
GTATTATTATTGTGGCGTGTGGAACAGCAGCCTATGCTGCCCATGTTGGAGAGTATATTTTGGAAGAATATGCAGGTATTTCCACAGAAGTAGAATTTGCTTCTGAATTTCGGTATCGAAAACCAGTGCTTGATAAAAAGACTGCAGTCATTGTGGTTTCGCAATCTGGAGAAACAGCTGATACCATTGCTTCATTGCGTGAGGCAAAGCGGCACGACGTGTTAACATTTGGTATTGTGAATGCTGTTGGTTCAACTATTGCTCGAGAAGTGGGGAGCGGAGCATACATTCATGCAGGTCCTGAAATTGCGGTGGCTTCAACAAAGGTATTCGTGGGTATGGTGAATATGTTTGTGTTGCTTGCATTAGCATTGGGTCGCCAACGAACCATGTCGCTTGTTACAGGAAAACGTATTGCAGATGAATTATTGGCGTTGCCAGAAAAAATGAAAAAAGTGTTAGAGCAAAAAGAACACATTTTTGCACTCGCTAAAAAATATACATCATATGATCATGCTCTTTTCCTTGGTAGAAAATATAATTATCCTATTGCGGTTGAGGGAGCACATAAACTCAAAGAAATTTCGTATGTACACGCAGAAGGATATCCATCTGGAGAATTAAAACACGGAGCGCTTGCACTGATTGATGATCGATTTTATGGATTGTTTATTGCGCCACAAGATTCTGTGTATGATAAAAGTATCTCAGGAATTCAGCAGTTTAAAGCACGTAAAGGACGTGTGATTGCCTTAACAACAGAAGGAAATACAGAAGTAGAAAAAATGGCTGATGATGTTATTTATATTCCCAAAACTCTTGAAATGCTCACCCCGCTTTTAGCAGTTATTCCCTTACAATTATTTGCCTATCAAACAGCAGTGTTGCGAGGGTGTGATGTGGATCAGCCCCGCAATCTTGCTAAATCAGTTACAGTAGAGTAGGCAGTATTACATCATTGGACAAGCTCAAAAAATTATTTTATTCTATTTATCCATTTTTTATACATTATGGATAAGTTATATTGTATAATCAATAATCTATAAACAATAATTTATTTTACATGTATTCTTCCAAACCGCGTTCACATAATTTTAACTATCGTATTACATCATTCTTTTTACATAATCAACGATTAACTATCCTCACTCTTTTTTTGGTTGTTTTTATAGGAATTGTCAGTACGTTATATCTACGAACAACTGGCTTTCCTTCTCCTCGCGTTCCTCTTTTGATCGTTCAAACTATGTATCCTGGCGCTTCTTCTGAAACTATTGTCAAAGATATTACCCAACCGTTAGAAGGAGCGATTAAGGATATTGATGGTATTGAAACATATTCTTCTCGCAATATGAATTCTGTTTCTGTAATTATTTTGAATGTTCATGAGAATGCTGATGTGGATTCTGTGAGGAATCAAGTTGATTCTGCGGTAAAATCGATATCATTACCTACTGGTGTTGAATCTCCTACAGTTACTGTTCCAAATATCATGGGACCAGATCATACGATTACGATTGCTGGAAATAATCTTGCTGAGGTGTATGAAACTTTGAAGAAGGTGCGGATCGACATTTCTGAGCTACCCGAGACAGCCTTGGTTGATCCATTAAAAAATGTAGAAAGAGTATTGGTCGTAACTGTTGATACAGAAAAAGCGCGTGCAAGTGGAATACGTGTTTCAGATATCCAAAGGCAACTTGCAAGTATTGGAGAGAGTCTTCCGGTGACGTCCGAAGCAGTTATGGATGGGCAGAACAAAACTGTTCTTACAGCTATTTCAGGGAAGACGATTGATGATATAAAAAATATTGAATTTGTGGTGAGTCAACGACCCAGTACTTCATCTCGTTTGGCACAGCAAGGTCAAATACCTATAATGCAAAAGTATACTCTTGCTGATGTTGCTGCAGTAACGATTGATTATCGATTTGTTGATGATAACCAAGGGATGATAGCATTGAATGTGAATGGAACGGGAGTGGTGTTGCCCGCAGTCGTATTGAATATACGAGCGACTGAGGGAAGTGATTCTGCAAAATACGCTGAAGATATAGAACATCTTTTGCAATCCTATGAGAATGAGCATGTTCAATTAGTAAAAGAGGGGGAACAACCAGAGAACACAGACAAGATATTGATTATTGAAAATTTTACTGCAAATAAATTAAATCAAGAGCAAGTGCATGAAGTGGTAAGTGGGTTAGTTGGGAGTACGTTAGATACAAATGGTTCCATTCGGCATATTGGATGGTTACTCGGTGGCATTCAATTGGTGTTTTTAATTATGTTGGCATTTGTGTCTTGGCGCGCAGCTTTGGTTGCGGCATTTTCTATTCCATTGAGTTTGGTATTTTCAAACATCTATTTATATTTTACAGGCAACGATTTAAATACGTTGGTATTATTCTCGTTAGTATTAGTGATTGGGCTTGTGGTAGACCCGGCGCTGGTTATTTTAGAAAGTATTCAGCGTAAAATTGATTTAGGATTACGCGGAAAAAAAGCAGCTCTTGCAGCAATTGATGATGTTGGGAATGGTCTGTTCTTAGCAACGCTCACAAACATTATTGTGTTTGCACCATTTGCAGTTATTTCTGGAATTATTGGAGAAATTTTTTCCTATATTCCTCTTACTGTTATACCCGCAACCATCGGCTCCTATTTGGTTCCACTCATTTTTCTTGCGTGGATTGGTGGTTTAATATTGAAACCGAAAAAAAATAAAACAAATGATGAAGAGAAAAATTTATGGGGTGTTGCTCGTTGGCTCATTCAAGTAAATACGCGCATTCTTCACGGTTCAATGTTTGTTCGCCTCATTATTATTTTTATTGCATTCATGCTTCCGTTGTTTATCGCAGGATTTTATGTGAGTTCAGAACGAGTCAAAATTGTGCAATTTGCGACGAATGATACAAGTGATATGTTGCAGTTGTCTGGCGCCTTCACTCCAAATACACCAAAAGAGCAACAATATTCATTCATGCAAGAAACACTGCAAATTATTGCTGACCACGCCATGGTACAACAAGTGTATCCAAATGGTGATGGTATTTCTTCTATGATTTTATTAGTTCCAAATGAACAGCGAGTCAAACAAAAAGCAACCACTATCGCCGACCAATTGAATGAAAGTCTTGATGCTGTACGGAATAATTTTTTTGATATACGTATCCAGGTTATTTCTACAGGACCGCCAGCAGCTGATTATGAAATTGCTATAGCAATAAAAAATAACGATCCGGAAATTCTGCATGATGCATCTATCGATGTAGGAAAAACACTCGCACAAGTGTGTGTAGTAGAAACACAGGTGAGTATTGAGGAGCATTGCACAGGTGAGTATTGAGGAGCATTGCACAGGTGAACGATTAGTGACAAAAATTGATGATGGGTATACAGGTAAAGAAAATACTGTTATTGAAGTTCTTTTAAATAGAAATGCATTAACAGAAAAACAACTCACAGTACCGAATGCTCCATTAAGTATGCTGGTGAACCAAACGCTCAAAGAATTATTTGATCTGAATAATAGTGGAGATGGTATTATTGCTGAAATTGACGGTGAAGCAACACACGTGGTTTTAGAAAAAATTGTTGAAGATCCAAAAACCATTGACGAAATAAAGAATACACCAATTTATTCTACAGCAGGGCAACAAGTATTGCTTGGTGATATTGCCACAGTCAGCGAGCAACAAACGTCGCCAATTATTCAACGCGTGAAAGGAGAAACTGTTGGAGTAGTGTATGGTCGTTTGAAAGAAGGGAAACATGATCAACAATATGCCAATACCGTAACGCAGGCAGTATTGAATTATTATCAACAGAATGAAGGACAACGTTTAAAAGATATGCATGTAAAAAGTGATTCGATAGAATCCTATAGCGGAGGTGCAACAGCATCAACAAATGAATCATTTCAAGAATTATTTTTCGCATTAGGGATTGCAATTATTCTGACTTATATTGTTCTTGTAGTGTTCTTTGGTTCGTTCCTTCAGCCTCTGGTGGTATTATTTACCATTCCGTTAACCTTTATTGGTATTTTCCCAGGTGTTTCGTATTTTGCTAATGCCCAAATCGGATTTTTGGAAATTATAGGAGTCATCATTTTAGTAGGTATTGTGGAGAATGTTGCCATCTTTTTACTGGATGCAGCACGGCAAAAAATTGCACATGAAAAATGGGAAAAAAAGAAAGCAATCGCGTTTGCTTCTGGTGTTCGGTTACGCCCAGTATTACTGACGAAATTTACTGCCATTGCTTCTTTAACACCATTAGCACTCCTAAGTGAAACATATCGTTCTATTTCGATTGTGATTATGTTTGGGTTGCTCACTTCAGGTGTTACTTCTTTGTTTACTACGCCAATTCTGTATATATTTTTTGAATGGATTGCCGAACAGGTGAGCCGGTTTTCTGGGTGGAAGAAAATTCTGTTTGTTTTGTTTTTTCCTATTGCAGTTATTGTGGTTGCCCTTCAACAGCACATACAACGGCGTATTGTAAAAAAATAACAACAGTTTTTGTATTGACAAAAACAGAGCTCATCGGTATGATGGTGGTGCTTTTTTGGTGTGCGGAGCACTATT